>CAVJQJ010000192.1:0-7388 GCA_963651715.1 Anaerovoracaceae bacterium | reverse complement strand
CGCCCGGTTTTCATGTGCGCAAGCACCCGGCTTGGGGAAGAACCCCAACTGCTGGATGCCCTGTCAACATTGCGGGAAGACGCCCTGTTACTGCTGGTACCCCGTCATCCACAACGCTTTGATGAAGTAGCGGAAATGATCACATCGCGCAGCATCAAGATGGTCCGACGCTCTTCGCTCAGTGCTGACTTCAATGAACGGATTCCAGATGACACCCGCATCCTGCTGGGCGACTCCATGGGGGAAATGTTCATGTACTACGCCACCTGCGATGCAGCCTTCATCGGTGGCAGCCTGGAAAAACTCGGCGGACAGAACCTGATTGAACCCTGTGCGGTTGAGAAACCTGTCCTGATCGGTCCACATACCTTCAACTTCGAGGCCATCACCGAAGACGCCATCAAGATCGGTGCCGCCATCCGCATCCAGTCTGCCCAGGAACTGTTTGAACAGACAAACCTGCTGCTGGCAGACAGCAAACGGCTCCAGCAGATGGGGCAGACCGCCCGGAAATTCGCGGAGAAACAGCACGGCGCCACCGAACGCACCCTCCGCCTGCTGGCGCCATTGGTCAAATAATCTGCCCACAAAAAGAAAAACCGCCCGTTATAAGACAGGCAGTCATGGGTGAAGACAACGGCTTCTGCAGTCAGCCTACAGACATCACCCTTTCAGGAAGTGTTCCCGGTAATATTTCAGTTCTTCAATTGATTCCTCGATATCAGCCAGAGCCGTGTGTTTCTGGGCCTTCTTGAAACCATCCACCAGTTCAGGGCGCCAACGGCGTGCCAACTCTTTCAGGGTAGAAACATCGATATTCCGGTAATGCAGGAACGCTTCCAGCTTTGGCATATATTTCACCATGAACCGGCGGTCCTGTCCGATGGTATTGCCACACAATGGCGATTTGCCCTTGTTCACATAAGGACGCAGGAACTGGATCAAGGCAGCCTCCGCCATTTCTTCCGTCACATGCGACGCCTTGACCCGGTCAATCAGGCCAGACTTGCCATGGGTTCCCTTGTTCCAGGCATCCATACTGTTGAGCAGCTCATCACTCTGATGGATTACATAAACCGGCGCTTTCGCAAGGATATTCAGTTCAGGATCTGTCACAATCATCGCCACCTCGATGATACGTTCCTTCTCAGGATCCAGCCCTGTCATCTCCATATCCACCCAGACCAGATTCAGGTCCCGGTTCAGTTTCTTGGGCTGTATATTTTCGGCAGATGCCGTCTGTACTTCATCAGGTTGTGACATAATTCCTTTCCTATCGGCAATAACTTTGCACATTTTCTCACAGACAGATGTCAGCGTCCGTTTTTACTTACCTTTTTATTTTCATTCTCGCCGTCACCATCCTCGCCCGATGCTGGCTGGCGATACGCCAGATACGAGCTGTTCAGGGACATCGCAATCAGGTGCCAGAACAGTTCTCAGAAGCCATCCAGCTCGAAGCCCACCAGAAGGCCGCTGACTACACCACAGCAAAACTGCGGTTCGGCTTCATATCGCTGGCGGTAGACACCATCGTCCTTTTGGGATTCACCCTGTTCGGAGGCATCCAGCTCGTCAGCGACATCCTACGCCAATATCTCGACAATGGCATGCTCCATCAGATTCTGCTGGCGGTTGTCCTCTTTGCCATCTCAGGCATCATCGGCATTCTTTTCGACTATTACCGCCAGTTCGTTATTGAAGCCCGTTTCGGCTTCAATAAGATGACCGTCGGACTCTTTTTCACCGATATGATGAAAAGCACCCTGATTGGCGCCATCATTGGTCTGCCAGTCCTCTGGGTTCTCCTGTTGGTCATGGACAAGCTGGGCACCTACTGGTGGTGCTACGCCTGGATACTCTGGTGTGGATTCCAGTTCCTGATGCTCTGCATCTACCCAACATTCATCGCCCCGCTGTTCAACAAATTCAAGCCACTGGAAGATGAGGCCCTCAAGACGCGGATTGAACAGCTCATGCAGCGTGTCGGCTTCCAATCCAAAGGCCTCTTCATCATGGACGGCTCCAAACGCAGTGCCCATGGCAACGCCTACTTCACCGGTATGGGTGCTGCCAAACGGGTCGTTTTCTTTGACACCCTCATCAACCAGCTAACCCCAGCCGAAATCGAAGCCGTGCTTGGACATGAACTGGGACATTTCAAGCTCAGACACATCACCAAGCGGATACTGGTCTCCTTCCTGATATCCCTCGGCTTCCTGGCACTGCTGGGATGGCTCAAGACACAGTCCTGGTTCTACGCAGGGCTTGGCACGGATCCAGCCAGTGCAACCGACATGACAGCGCTCATCCTGTTCGCCATCACATTGCCGGTTTTCACCTTCTTCCTGTCCCCCATCATGTCGATGAGCTCCAGAAAACATGAATTTGAAGCAGACGCTTTCGCCGCCCAGCACACCAACGCAGCAGACCTTGTCAGTGCCCTGGTGAAAATGTATCAGGACAACGCATCCACCCTGACACCTGATACACTGTACTCTGCGTTTTATGATTCCCATCCACCCGCCAGCATCCGGATCGAGCACCTGAACAGACTGAAGCAACCATGAAAGAACTGCTGACCGCAAAAATCATCTCCGCCCATGGACGACATTACATCGCAGAACACGATGGCAACACCGTGCAATGCCTGACAAGAGGCAAGAAAAGCAATGTGGCAGTCGGCGACACCGTCCAGATTAAACCCACAGCCCGCGGGCAGGCAGTGATCGAATCCATTGAAGAACGGCGGTCAATGCTCTATCGGTCGGACCAGTACAAGTCCAAATTCCTCGCATCCAATATCGATCTGCTGTTCATCGTCGTCGCAGTGGAACCCAGCTTCTCCGATGATCTGGTCTCCAGAGCACTGATTGCGGCAGAAGCGGCAGACATCGAAGTCCATCTCATCCTGAATAAAGTCGATGTCTCCGACCAGCTTGAGAAAGCACGTGAACGGATCAACTTCTATGCTTCCCTTGGTTACCCGGTACATGAAATCTCTGCTGTGGCAGAACCTGAAGAAGCACTGGCAACCATCAGACCCATCATGCAGGGCAAGACATCCATCTTCATTGGACAGTCAGGCATGGGGAAATCCACCCTGACCAACCTGCTGGTACCCGATGCGGAAATCGCCACCCGTGAAATCTCAACCGCATTGAACTCAGGACGACACACCACCACTCACACGCATCTGTACCATATCGATGAGACCACCGCTATCATCGACTCACCGGGATTTCAGGAATTTGGACTTTACCATCTGACAGAAGGCATGCTCGAGCGGGCTTTTCGGGAATTCCGTCCATACCTTGGCAACTGCCGTTTCTACAACTGCCATCACCTGACAGAACCCGGTTGCGCCATTCTTGAAGCGGTTGAAACAGGCAAGATTTCCCAAGACCGCCACGACCTCTACCGCCAGCTTGTCCACGAATCCTCGCAGAAAGTCTGGTAACAGAAAAATCAGGCAGCCGGTTTTCGGATGATCCGGCCCAACAGGATGCTCCCGAGAAACAGCAAAGCGCAGACCATCAGCACCAAAATCAGCGCCTTAGGCAACGTGAAGAGCGTTGAAAGCATCCCTATCAGCGGCGGCACCATCAGCATGCCGCCATAAGCCAGCAGAGAAACAACACTGGATGCACGTTCTGGTGAAACACCCTCGAATCCCCCGGCAAGACTCATCAAGACCGGCGCCATCGGTGCCACACCAATCCCCATCAATGTATATCCCCCCAGACAGACAATCGCCTGATCTGATACCAGCACAATCCCCATCCCGATACCCGACAATACAACGCCACCGATCAACGGCGGAATATTACCGATACGGTTGCGGATGGCATCCCCGAAGAAACGGCAGATGGTCATGACAAAAGAAAACGCACCATAGACCAGTGCGGCGGTCGACTGGAGCACATGCTTATAGGAATACAGCAGAATCGCCCCCCATTCAGCAACAGAACCCTCGATGGCATAAGCAAACATCGCCAGGATACCAATCAGAACAATACCGAACGGAATCGCAGATTTTGCAGGTGGCAGTCCAACAGCACCGCCCTCAGGTTGCTCAGACGAACCGAGCAGCAGATGTCGGACGACCGCCAGCATGCCCAAGACACAGACCGCCAGCATCACCGACCAGTTCAGTGTCGGACCGATATCAAAATGCGCCGCCACCGCACAGCCAATCGAAGCAACCACACCACCCAGGCTGAAAAAACCATGCAGCGTCGCCATACAGGATGTCTTGAACAGCTGCTCAATCTGTATCGCCTGGGTATTGCACGCCATATCCGTCAGACCAAAGGCAAATCCCAGAAATCCGCAGGCACCAATCAGCATGGTGGGCGATGTTGTCAACGATACCGCAACCATACTGCAGACCACGGCAACAGCCCCGCCAACCACTGCTGTACGGCAGCTCGTCCGCTCAATAATCATCGGTCCCAGAAACAGCGCCACCAATGAGGCAGCCCCAACAGCAAGCAGGGAAAACCCCACCTGCATATCGTCAGCCCCCGTCTGGAGCTTCAACGCAGGCATACGGGAAGTCAGCATGCCATAAGCCATCCCGATACAGATGAAATACCAGGCACAGGCAATTTTTGCTTTTGAGAAATTCTCCGAAGACCCCATCAGAAATAAAAAAGAAGAACGGAAACACTGGCTCGGATTATAACCGATAGCGATTGTTCAGAAAACCATCATCTACAGATAGCCTCCAGCGCCCCCGATAACATCATCATCCATTCATCAACAGGATTCATTCACTTAACCATATATTGACACCGTGTCAGAAATGATTTAGCCACACAAACTACCAATCCAAGACCATCTTCCAAGAGATGCTTGAGCCACCCCAGAAAAAGGAAAAAAATGACTGCAAGAATGATGAAAGCCGCTGTACTGGCAGGACCACAGAATGTTCAGATTAAAGAAATCCCAGCACCCGATGTCGGCCCCGGTATGATGGAAATCGATGTATCCGCCTGTGGCGTCTGTGGCAGCGATATCCATATGTGGAAAAGTGGTAAAGGATGGGGCAAGCAGGAAGGTGACTTCGTCATGGGGCATGAATTCTGCGGCGTCGTTTCCAATCCCGGCAACAGCCATTTCAAGATTGGCGACCGCGTCACTTTTTGGGCAAATCTCTACTGTGGAAAATGCGATATGTGTCGCAGCGGTCAGGAACATCTCTGCCGTGAAGTCAACGGCACCAATTACATCGGTTTCGTCTGCAATGGCGCCTATGCCGAGAAATTCGTCGGTCCTTCTTCCAATGCCTATCGCCTGCCGGATACCGTATCGGATATCGCCGCAGGATTGATTGACCCATTGATGGTTGCATACCATGCCGTCCGTAAATCTGGCATCAGGCTTCAGGACAAGGTATTGGTTGTCGGTACTGGCATCATCGGCCAGATGATTGGGGAACTGGTCAAGAAAGCAGGCGCATCTTACGTCGCCGTCTCCAAAATCAATGACATCAAAACCATCAAGGCCAAGGAAATCGGCATTTTCGATGACTACTTCGATGGCAATGATCCAAACCGGGCTGAAACCCTGAGACAGGCGTCAAACGGTGGATTCGACATCGCCTTTGAAGCCGTCGGTTTGGGAGACACCTTGGATGAATGCATTGATGCGGTCAAACCAGGGGGCAAAGTCGTGATGATCAGCAATTCCATCGAACCGAAGGTATCCTTCTCAATGAACCGTGCTGTGCTTCAGGAAGTTCAGCTGATCGGCAGCGTTTCCTGTACACGGGTTGAATTTGAAGAAACCATCGAACTGATTGCCAGTGGCATGTTCAATCCCGAAAAATATGTTACCGACATCCTGCAGCTGGATGATCTCCAGACTGCACTCGAACGGCAGATTGCTCCAGAAGATCCGCTTCTCAAGACCGTCATCAAGATGTAAAAGCTGCATCACGGACTGGCACAGCACCAATGGTATGATGACCACTGTGCCAGCGCTTCCCACTGAATCCAGAATAAAACCCTGTTGAAATCGGAAAAACATGCCAAAGTCAGAATCGGAACGAACAGCGAAACGCAGAAAAGAAATCATTGACGCCTGTGAAAGCATCTACCGGGAACAGGGCTTCAATGGTGTCACCATCAAACAAATCAGCACAGAAACCAGCTTTACCAGACCATCCATCTACAACTACTTCGAAACAAAAGATGAAATCCTGCTGGCACTGCTGGAACGTGAATATGACCTCTGGTGTGACCAGATGGAAACATTGGTCAAACCTGCCGAAACAGCAGACAGAGCCACACTGGCTGCATTGATTGCACAATCCCTCGAAAACAGGGATTTACTGCTCCGTATCCAGAACATGAACCTCTTCGAGATGGAACAAAACTGCCGGACAGGACAACTCGCCTCATTCAAGCTCCGTTACCTGCGTGCAGTCACCGCCCTGTCAGACATCCTGAAAGCATACAAACCTTCATCAACAACGGATGAATGCGAAAACTTCTACATGACCTTCTCCGCTTTTCTGATCGGCATGTACCCATTCGTCTTCCATACTGAGAAACAACTAGATGCCATGGCACTCGCCAATGTCATTCAAAAAGAAACCAGCATCTGCGACATGGTCAAAAACTGCCTGCTGGCATTGTTGCCAGAAAAATAAAGCATTACCCCCAATGGGGGATTCAGGGGGGAGATGGCTCCTTGGTGGTTATATTGATGGTTATATGATGGTTATGGGTGACTCTCTGTCAGGTCTGATATGACATTCTGTCATCCCCCAATGCTCTTAACCATAAACAGAAACAATGTTATTCAGGATATTAATCTACCTAAGGATTCTTTTTTATGTATACTAAAAAAGCACCTTTTATAATCATTTCCCATCCTGATAACTGAAATGATGCACCATCCCCTGATTTCCATCATTATCCCGGTTTATAACGTCGGGAAATACCTTCGGGAATGCATCAACAGCGCCTTGAATCAGACCTATCAGCATCTTGAAATCTTATGCATAGATGACGGCTCAACCGATACGTCACCAGCAATCCTTCAGGAACTTGCACAGACAGATAAAAGAATCAGGACAATCACCAATGGCATCAATAAAGGCCCAGGGGCAGCAAGAAACACGGGCATCGACAATGCCTCGGGAGATTTTATTTTTTTCTGGATTCGGACGATTGGATTCAAAAAGACTGCATCGAAATCATGTTGGCCACCGCCATAAAAACAGATGCAACGATTGTCATGTCACAAAGCCAGGCCTTTCCTGACGTCGAAGATCCGCTAGTCATTCAACGGGTCAACCGCGTGAACCGCTGGCTATCCTGTCCACCATCTTTTGCCAGCAAAATCCCTCTTCACGAAATATCCCTAGAAAACATTCC
>CAVJQJ010000191.1:0-5950 GCA_963651715.1 Anaerovoracaceae bacterium | reverse complement strand
GGATTTCTGTACCCTGGGCAAGTTCCCGCAAGATGTCCGGCGTATAAAGGCGTTCTTTCCATGGCGGACCACCGGTCCTGTACTCGAGCTGCTTGACGTCATATCCCAGCACAAACAGCAGACCGCCCTTTTTCAGTGACTGGATACTGTTGCTGAACATCACCCTGTTCATGGCAGGCGTCGCAAACTGGCAGAGAATGACCGCCACCGCGTCGTAACAGTCAGGTAGCCAGTGCCAGTCATCAATCCCCGCGACAGTGAAATTGACTGACAGTCCAGCCTGTTCAGCCAGCTGACGGGCTTTCCCGACAGCGACGTCGGACAGGTCGAAAGCGTCCACGGTCATCCCTTTGCGGGCACACCAGAGACTGTTTCTACCATCGCCATCCGCCACCATCAGAATCCGCTGTCCAGCCTTCAGGCGTGTGTCCTGCCTAGCGAACCAGTCATTCGGCTCAGTGCCAAACGCATAGCCCTCTGCACGGTAGACATCGTTCCAAAACGCTCTAGCGGTTTCCTTGGGATTTTTCGTCGCGGTCATTTCAATATCAGGTCACCACGGTCGGCTCAGTCATCCCGGTGATTTCAGGAATCCCCGCAACCGTCCGGGCGGTATCAATCAGTCCTGCCAGAGAGGACTGTGTGTCGAGGTTCAGCTGCCCCGCATCATAGCGGTCAAAATAGACACGCAGTGTCGCCCCCACCGTACCGGTGCCTGACAGACGGAAAATGATGCGGGAACCATCGGTGAAGAAGATGCGGATACCCTGATGTTCAGAAACAGAACCATCCACAGGATCGTGATAGGTGAACTCGTCTGCTTTCTCAACAGTCAATGAACCAAAGACATGCCCCGCCAGGCCAACGAGCTGACTGCGGAGATGGTCCATCAAAGCATTGGCCTTGGCACTGTCGATACGTTCATAGTCATGACGGGAGTAATAATTCCTGCCGAAACGCTCCCAATGTTTCTGGACCAGTCCAGCCACGGAATCACCGGTTTCCGCGAGCAGGTTCAGCCAGAACAGAATCGCCCAGATTCCGTCCTTTTCACGGATATGCAGGGAACTGGTGCCATAGCTTTCCTCGCCACAGAAGGTGATACGGCCATCATCGAGGAGGTTGCCGAAGAATTTCCAGCCCGTCGGTGTCTCATAGTGTGGCATACCCAGCACATCTGCCACATGGTCAACCGCAGCGGAGGTTGGCATGGAACGGGCAACACCGGCAATACCGCCAGCATATCCTGGAATCAATGTGGCATTGGCCGTCAGGATGGCAAGACTGTCGGATGGTGTGACAGCGATCTTCTTACCGACAATCATATTGCGGTCTCCATCACCGTCTGTTGCCGCGGCCATATCCACTGCATCGGGCCCCGCCATATAGTCAATCAGGTCTTTCGCATTGACAGGGTTGGGATCTGGATGATGTCCCCCAAAGTCAGGCAGTGGATCCGCATGGATGACCGTCCCTGCTGAAGCTCCCAGCATGCCCTCGATAATGCAGGTTGCATAAGGACCACAGACTGCATGCATCGCATCGAAACGCAGGCGGAAGCCTTTGGCAAACAGCTGACGGATTGCATCAAAATCAAAGATGGACGCCATCTGTTCTGCATAATCCACAACCGGGTCAAAGACCTCGACAGCCATATCCCCGATTGTCACGGTTCCCAGCACGGAAAGGTCAATATCCGGTGCATCCATCATGCGGTGTGACTGGATTTTCAGGGAATGGGCGTAGATTGCATCGGTGATTTTTTCTGGGGCTGGACCACCATTGCCGATATTGAACTTGATGCCGAAATCCCCTTCTGGACCGCCGGGATTATGGCTGGCAGAGAGGACAATGCCACCGTGGGTCTGGTATTTCCGGATCACACAGCTGCAAGCCGGCGTGGAAAGGATGCCGTTCTGACCGACCATGACCTTGCCGACACCATTTGCCGCCGCCATTTTCAGAATGGTCTGGATGGCAACGGTATTGTGGAAACGGCCATCGCAACCCAGCACCAGTGTCTTGCCCTGACAGCCTTCGATGGTGTCAAAGATGGACTGGACGAAATTCTCAAGATAATGAGGCTGCTGAAAAACCGTCACACGTTTGCGCAGTCCCGATGTTCCCGGTTTCTGCCCTTCAAACGGTGTGGTTGCAACGTTCTGAACCGACATGTTCTCTCCTGCTGATTAAGCATTTATCCAACAAAATAGGCTGATGCTAGCAGAATCGTCCCTGTCAGACCAGAACGGAAGTCAAGGAAAATTACATATTCAGATAATTTGGACCGCCGCCACCTTCCGGCGTCACCCAGATGATGTTCTGTTCAGGGTCCTTGATATCGCATGTCTTGCAGTGCAGGCAGTTCGCCGCATTGATCTGCAGACGGGTATTGCCCTCGCCATCGGTCACATACTCATAGACACCCGCAGGACAGTAGCGGGCTTCAGGACCGGCAAAACGGGGCAGGTTGACCTTGAGCGGTTTTTCCGGATCTTTCAGGGTGAGATGGATAGGCTGGTCTTCCTCATGCATAGTCCCAGACAGGTAAACAGAAGAAGGTATGTCAAACGTGACCGCATTGTCGGGTTTCGGATAATCAATCTGCTTGCTGTCATTGGCAGGCTGCAGATAGACATAGTCCGGAATATGACGATGCAGTGTCCATGGTGCCTTGCCACGGAACAGCACCTGATCCATCCCGAACATCAATGTTGCCCATTTCAGTTTCTTTTCCATCCATGGCTTGAAGTTGCGGACACTGTTCAGCTCACGGTAAAGCCAGGAATGATGGAATGCTTCCGGATAAGCAGTCAGGGTATCCTGGGAACGGCCCACGACAATGGCTGGCACAATCGCCTCAGCCGCCAGCATCCCCGACTTGATGGCAGTATGGATGCCCTTGATACGCCCACCATTCAGAAAACCTGCCTCACAGCCGACCAGTACCCCGCCAGGAAAGGCGGTTTCCGGCAATGCCTGCAGACCACCGGCCGTCAGAGCGCGGGCACCGTAGGAGATGCGTTCACCGCCCTCAAGGAAAATACGGATTTCCGGATGGGACTTGTAACGCTGGAATTCCTGAAACGGTGACAGCCATGGATTACTGTAGTTCAGCCCGACGGTGAAACCGATGGCAACCTCGTTGTTGTCCATGTGGTACATGAACGAGCCACCATAGGTCCGGGAGTTGAGCGGCCACCCCGCGGTATGCACCACCATGCCCGGGCGGTGCACTTCTGGTCGGACTTTCCAGATTTCCTTGATTCCGATGGAATAGGCCTGAGGATCACGTCCGGCATCAAGATTGAACCGGCGGATGACCTGTTTGCCCAGATGACCGCGGGTTCCTTCAGAGAACACGGTATAGCGTGCCAGAAGCTCCATCCCCTGTTGGAAATTACCGGTTGGCTTGCCATCCCTGCCGACGCCCATGTTGCCGGTCGCAACACCTCTCACCGCGCCATGTTCATCATAGAGCACTTCAGCAGCAGCAAATCCCGGGAAAATCTCCACGCCCATTTCCTCAGCCTGAGCGGCCAGCCAACGGACGAGGTTCGCCAGCGAGATGACATAGCAGCCATCATTCTGGAGCGCTTTCGGCATCATCCATTCCGGTGTTTCAGACACCCGGTCCTTACGCAGGAAAAGGAAATGTTCCTCAAAGACTGGAATCGAGACAGGTGCGCCCCGTTCTTTCCAGTCTGGCAACAGTTCATTCAGACTGATAGGATCCATGATGGCGCCGGAAACGATATGCGCCCCGGGTTCTGAACCTTTTTCCAGCACGCAGACAGAAATATCCCTGCCGTTCTGTTCTGCAAGCTGTTTGATACGGATAGCCGTCGCCAACCCTGCTGGTCCTGCGCCAACGATGACAACGTCGTATTCCATAGCCTCACGTGGGCCAAATCCGTCTGTTTCCTGTTCATGCTGGGTCATATTCTGTTGATATCTGGCAAATCCTGCAATATGGTGAAACCGATGCTTGAATTATAAGCAATCAGCACCATTTAGAGATTATCGTTCGAAACAACGGAGCATATCACATGCAAGACAATCCATTAACAGGTATGAAACAGGTCTTTGTGTCCAGAATCCCAATCCGTTGGGGCGATATGGATGCAATGGGGCATGTCAACAACACCACCTTCTTCCGTTATCTGGAACAGGCGCGCATTGACTGGTATGGCAATCTGGGACGGGGCGACAAAGCCGACGTTGAGGCGGCGGTCGTCCACTGCTGGTGTTCCTATCGACAGCCGCTTTATTATCCAGGTGACCTTGAGATCAGGACTTACGCAGGACAGCCTGGACGGTCCAGTTTCAAGATTGTACAGGAGATCAGGCGCACGGATGATCCAGACACCGTCTATGCGATTGGTGGTTCAACGGTTGTGTGGGTGGATGCCATTACCGGGAAATCCACACCACTGCCACACAGGATGCTGGAACTGATGGCACCTGAATCCGAATAAGCCACCCTGTACAGTAGACAGCGGTCAGCCGTTCTCCATATTTTTTCTGAATAATATACAGATTGGAGTGGCAGGCAGGCTGTTCGCCCGAGCGTTTATAATGGCCGGACTGTGCCTGTATCCGCCATCATCGGGCAGGAATCAGCACATTGACTTCCAACAGGCCTAGTGTAGATCATCCAACAATGCAGGACGAAACAACACCAGAACTTCCACCGACGGTTTTCCCGATGGGGGCCAAGGGGCTCATTGCGTTCCTGGCCTTCCTGAGCGCATTCGTTCCCTTATCGACCGACCTCTACCTGCCATCCATGCCAACCATGGTCAGGATATTCGAGACCACGCCCCAGATCGCCAATTTCACCCTCAGCTTCTTCATGCTGTTCTTTGCGGTCTCCATGCTGCTCTGGGGACCGTTCACCGATAAATACGGACGCAAACCGATTCTGTATGCAGGACTGGGACTCTATATCATCGGCTGTTTGATCTGCATGTTCTCCGTCAGCATCTCCATGCTGATCGGCGGACGTATCCTGCAGGCAATCGGCAGTGGCGCTGTCCAATCCGTCTCCATGGCGATTGTGAAAGACATCTTCCAAGGGGAACAGATGGAAAAGGTCCTGGTCTGGATCCAGACACTGGTCATTCTGGCACCGATGCTCGCCCCGGTCATCGGCGCGCAGCTGCTCCATTTCACTTCATGGCGAGGGCTGTTCGTCGTGCTGTGCGCCTGTGGCGTCATCGCCTTTGGATTGGCGCTCTGTCTGGAAGAAACCCTGCGGAATCCGACAGAAGGTCCTGCCCTGAAATCATTGGGACGTATCGGCTATGTCCAGAGCAACCGGGGCTACCGCATCCTGCTCCTGATTTTCTCGATGATGTGCATGCCGGTCATGTCGTTCCTCTCCACATCCTCGTTCATCTATATCAACCTGTTCGACCTGACGGAGCAGCAGTACAGTTTCTTCTTTGCATTCAATGGCTGTTTCGCCCTGCTGGCACCAGTCGCCTACATGCATCTCCTGCGTAAACTACACCGTCTGTTTTTCATCACAGGCTGCTTTGTCTGTGTCGCCTGCGCGGGAATCGCCATCCTGCTGTTTGGCAGCACCAGCCCATATGCGTTTGCCCTGCTTTATGCCCCGGTCACTTTCTTTGGCAGCGCAGTCAGACCCGCAGGCACTATGCTGGTGATGAACCAGCTGGATACTGACAACGGGACGGTCGGGGCCCTGTTCGGCTGTGTCGCTCTCCTGTTCGGCAGCATCTCCATGCTGCTCTGCTCGTTGGACTGGCCAATCCTGACCATGGCAGTCGGCACCATCAGTTGTGTCACAGGCACCACATGCCTCATCATCTGGATCTATGCGGGCATCCACAAGATGTACCGCACCACCTTCTGACCCTTCCAGACAATAAAAGCTACCCACCGGCATAGCCGGTGGTTCTTCATATCGCCTGTAAGGCTCTGT
>CAVJQJ010000190.1:3535-6007 GCA_963651715.1 Anaerovoracaceae bacterium | reverse complement strand
GTGCGGACGAATTCAAGATTTTCACCAACATCAACAGCAGCATCGTTGATCCTAAGAATTTTGATGATAAATCCTTCGTTGATTTCAAGGGGGATGTCTGCATCATTCCACCCAATTCCTTTGCTTTGGCGAGGACGGTTGAGAAGTTCCGTATCCCACGCAATGTGCTGACAGTCTGTCTTGGTAAGTCAACGTATGCACGTTGCGGCATTATTGTGAATGTCACCCCATTTGAACCGGAATGGGAAGGTTACGTGACGCTGGAATTCTTAAATACCACACCATTGCCGGCAAAGATCTATGCTTGGGAAGGCTGCGCTCAGGTGCTCTTCTTCGAAAGCGATGAAGAATGCGAGGTTTCTTACAAAGACCGTGGTGGCAAGTATCAGGGACAGACAGGGGTGACTTTGCCCAAGGCCTGATGCAGGGATAAAAGCGGGAAACAGGAAGACTTTTCCGCTTGTCAGGAAAAAGAAAACCGGCGTAAACCGCCGGTTTTCTTTTGGGAAGCAGGGCTGGAAATCAGGCTGTCTTGGCCTTGATTTCAGCTTGGGCTTCTTTCGCCAGTTCGAGGGCGGATTCTAGGTCTGGCGCCATATATTTACCAAGACGCTCATCCATCTTCATGCGTTGGAGCTGACGTAATGGGAAGTCAGATGCCCCTGCAATCATAAAGACCTTTCCTCGTGCAGCGACATTCTGCTGGAACCCATTGATGATATCCCCCGCACTGTTATCCATCGACATCAGGTCGGTGAAGTTGAAGATGACAACATCTGGGGCATCCTCAGCCACCATGTAAGTTGGGCTGGTGGCGTCTTCCAGTTTCGAGACAGAACCGAAGAACAGGGCGCCTTCCATGTTCCAGACATCGATACCTTTTGGAATATCGGTCCGGGTTTCTTCCTTGGTGACTTTGGTCAGGGTGTTGATACGGAACAGGAAGAACAGTGCAGCGACACCCAGACCGACTTCAACAGCAACCGTCAGGTCGAAGATGACCGTCAGGAAGAAGGTTGCCAGCAGGGTGACTTTGTAAGACATGGTGAACTGGCGCAGACGGATGAATTCACGCCAGTTGCCCATGTTGAATGCAACAAACAGCAGGATGGCAGAAAGCGCACACAATGGGATGTTGGCTGCGAGTGGTGCGGCTGCCAGCACGATACCCAGCAGGACGATGGCGTGGGTGATGCCAGCCAGTGGGGAACCACCACCACTCTTGATGTTGGTGACGGTACGGGCGATGGTACCGGTTGCAGGCATACCGTTCAGGAATGGGACAACACAGTTTGCGATACCTTGGCCCATCAGTTCCTGGTTAGGATCATGTCTGTCGTTGATCATGGTGTCTGCGACACGTGCACACAGCAGGGATTCAATCGCACCGAGGACAGCCAGTGTCAGGGCTGGGCGGATCAGGTTTTCCATTGCTGAGAAGGAGACTTCTGGAGCGGTGAAGCTTGGCAAAGCCTGAGGGATACCACCGAAACGGCTGCCGATGGTCTCGACTGGCAGGTTGAAATAACTGACGACAATTGTCATGACAACCAGGACAACAATGGTGCTTGGAACACGTGCCAGCCAGCGTCTCCATGCTGGCGAATTGTTGTTCCAGGTGCGTGGCCAACCGAACACCAGAATCAGGGAAACGATGCCAAGTCCGATGGAATAAGGATTGAATGTGTCAATGGCATCAAAAATCGTTGCGAGCTGTGAAAAGAACTCTGCAGGCATTTTCGCGACTTGCAGTCCAAGAAAATCCTTGACCTGTGAGAGGCCGATCAAGACGGCAATACCATTGGTGAAACCGATGACCACAGTGACCGGTATGTATCGGATAAGGCTCCCTATCTTGAATAGCCCCATCAGGAAAAGCACGATACCTGAGAGGAAAGTGGCAAGGAGCAGGTTGGTGACGCCATATTGGTCGATAATGCCATAGACAATGACGATGAAAGCACCTGCAGGACCACCGATCTGGACACGTGATCCACCGAATACGGCAATCAGGAAACCTGCGATGATAGCGGTATAGATACCGGATTCAGGAGAGAGGCCGGAAGCGATGGCGAATGCCATAGCAAGAGGCAGGGCAACGATACCTGTTGTGATACCTGCGGAAATATCGTTGGTGAGATTGCCGGTGGAATAGCCCCGGAACAATGACAGGATGATAGGCCGGAATCCTGTTATGGGCAGTCGTTTAAAAAAGGACGGTTTTGAGCTCATTTATTCTTATTTTCCTTTCTGAGAGGAAATATGCAGATCTGGATGCATTGTTCTTTTCTACGATGCCTGGAAATGGGGAAACGTAGAACCACAACAGGGCACTGCCGATGTCCTGCTCGAAAATATCGTGTAATCCATATGAAACAGGATTACTGCAGAATGATGAAGCAAACAGGGGTTTTCGTCAATATTTTTAGGGCATTGGGGGAGTGTTGGATGGTCTAGAACAGGATGCTGGGA
>CAVJQJ010000190.1:0-3525 GCA_963651715.1 Anaerovoracaceae bacterium | reverse complement strand
GCTGGGAATGCTGTTGACTGCCAGTGGAAAAGAAGGAAAAGGGACTTTCCTGTAGGAGTCATGGCGCCTGATTGTTATAAAGTACAATAAGGCTTGATTGTTGCCTGACAATGCGTTAGGTTAATTGTTTCATTATCAGGATTTCTTCGGGGAGTGATGTTATGGATGCTTCTTTTGTCTGGCCTGTGCGCGTGTATTTTGAGGATACCGACGCTGGTGGTGTCGTCTATTATGCCAACTATCTCAAATACTATGAGCGGACCCGCAGTGAATGGTTGCGGACAATGGGAATCAGCCAGCAGCAGTTGGCACAGGATCGGAAAATCCTGTTTGTTGTCCGTAAGGTCACTGCAGACTACCATCGTTCGGCAGTGTTGGATGATGCGCTGACCATCACACTGGATGTCGCAAGGATCAAAGGGGCATCAATTGAATTTGACCAGAAGGTTATCCGGGACAGTGACGGTGCGCTGTGTTCCTCCTGCCGGGTCACGATTGCCTGTGTCGATGGAAACAGGATGCGCCCGACAGCGTTCCCTGCGGATATTCTCGAAAAATTCAAGGCAGCGTCCGGATCCTGAATCTGGAGGCTTTAAGGTTGACGGGTGGACTCTTGGGCCTGTCCAGTCTGATTTGATGCAGGCTGTCTGGAGAGATTCACCTGAATAGAATAGGTGCAGACAATGCAGGATCTTTCATTCATTTCATTGGTATCCAATGCCTCATTGGTCGTTCAGCTGATTATGGCCGCGCTGTTGGCGATTTCCCTGCTGAGCTGGGCATATATCTTTCAGAAGATTGCAACCCTCATCAAGGCAAAGAAAGAGACCGTGGCGTTTGAAGAGCGTTTCTGGTCAGGTGGAACGCTTCAGTCAATCTACAAAGAGGTCGGCGAGGGAAAATATGATGGTCCCTTGGCGCGGATTTTTCATGCAGGCATGGGCGAATACCTGAAAGCACGCAGTGCAGACACAACGGGTAACGTGGCTTTCCTGCTGGACAGCTCCCGGCGTGCCATGCGGGCGGCATACCAGCGTGAAATGGACGCGTTGGAATCACATCTCTCTTTCCTGGCATCGGTGGGTTCCGTCTCGCCATATGTCGGGTTGTTCGGGACGGTCTGGGGCATCATGAATGCGTTCTGCGGTCTGGCAAATGTTCAGCAGGCAACCCTTGCCACGGTCGCACCTGGGATTGCTGAGGCATTGATTGCAACAGCAATCGGTCTGTTTGCGGCGATTCCCGCAGTGGTTGCCTACAACCGCTTCTCCAATGATACGGACAGGCTGGCAATCCGCTTCGAGAACTTCATTGAAGAATTCTCCAATATCCTGCAGAGACAGTCATAAGGAGGTGATGCGATGTCAGATCAGATATTTGGCGGAATACGTGGCAGTCGGAGGAGGCGTCTCCGGTCGGAGATAAATGTCGTGCCTTATATTGATGTCATGTTGGTGCTGCTCGTGATTTTCATGGTCTGTGCACCAATGGTCAATATGGGAAATGTAGACATTCCCCATGCGGAAAAGACAGCGGCACCGCCTGACAGCTTTATCCAGATTTCATTGCGTCCCGATGTCTCTGCGGAAATCGGTATCCATCGTCCTGATAGACAGGATACGGGTTTTCAGAATGTGCCAGACCATGAAACATTGATGCGTCAGCTGCAGGAACTGCATGAGGAAAATCCAGATATGCCGGTGCTGATAGCAGCAGATAAGAACATTATCTACAACGAAGTCATCCAGGTGATATCCGATGCCAAGAAAATGGGCATCAAAAGGGTAGGGCTGGCGACACAGTAAGGTGGAAGCCATGCATAACGGAACCCTCCAGCCAAAGGCGCCAAGACTCTCGTCAGGATCCCTGATTCTGGCAGCGGTCGTCCATTGCCTGTTGATTGGGGGATTATGGATGGGGGTCAGTTGGCAGCCAAAACCTGAACAGGAAGTGGCGGCCGAGGTCTGGGACATCAAGGTCCGGGAAGCTGCTCCGTTGGCTGCTGGCGAGATGGCAGCCGACTCAGGTTCACCAGATGCGGGAACGACAGCGGAGAATATCAACACGGAAAATCCAGTGGATGTATCAGGCGCCCAGCCTGAACTACAGGCAAGACGCACCTCATCTGATGCAATGTCCAGGCAACGGTCGGACATCGCCTTGTCGCAGGAAAGAAGGCAGGTGGATCGCCAGATTGCAGGTATTGTGCGTCAGGAACAGGCAGCCCGTCAGCCATCGCCACAATCGAGCAGGACAAGTGCTCGTAATTTGCAGTCTCTTCTCTTGGCTGAGGCTGGACGTGTTGCGGGAGGTCGTGGTTATGGTGGTGGCCGTGGGGCAGGCTTGGGTGGTGGTTCAGCAAGAGGCATCGGCGGTGGAGGAAGCGCCTACGGGCTGACAGGAACCGGTGGCACGGGCTCAAATGCCTATGCAACAGGACCTGCCAGGGCGGATGGGGCATATATCCGTCGTGTCGCGGCGAAGATTAAATCCAACACCATATATAATGTTTCTGGGATATCGGGCAATCCCGCTGTTGTTTATGATGTGGATTTATATCCTGATGGCAGTGTGCGGAGCGTCCGTAAGCGTAGTTCATCAGGCACCGCAGGGTTTGATGAGGCTGTCCGTCAGGCGGTCTATCGTTCTGCGCCATATCCAAAGAATTCTTCAGGACGTGTGCCTTCTTCATTCGTCCTGACACATAGGCCGAAAGGTTGATTGAGATGATTCAGGCAGTAATGAGAAAATTGAGACAGTCATTTGCCATGTTTATCCTGCTGGCTATCGGTGGTGCAGCCATGGCACAGGAAACCCTCAATATTGAGATATCAGGGGTGGGCTCTTCCGCAACACCGGTCATGGTCGCTGGTTTTTCGGGAGATTCCTCTGGCATTTCTGCAACTGTCCGTGCCGATCTGACGCGTACAGGAGCGTTTACCCTGACAGGTGAGGGCGTGACATTGTCTGAGGCGACTTCCTATGAGGGAGCAAGGCAGAATGCGGCGGGAGCCTATGCGGTTGCTGTTGGGACGGTGTCGAATGTCGGTGCGAATATCGAAGTCCGTTATCGTCTTTTTGATCTCAGGAAAGGTCAGCAGCTCTCGTACCTGGCCATTGTTTCCCCGGGGGCGAAGGTCCGTTATACGGCACATCGCATTGCAGACGACATTTACCAGAAACTCACGGGGGTTCGGGGGATTTCGGGTACCCGTCTGGCATACGTGGCGAAAGCCGGCAAGGAATACCGTCTTGAGGTCGCTGATGCGGACGGCGCAGGCAGACAGGTTGCCCTGCGTTCCAATGAACCGATTATTTCACCGTCCTGGTCTCCAGATGGCAGTAAGGTGGCATACGTTTCCTTTGAGGCGAAGAAACCGGTTGTCTATATCCAGAATCTGAGAACAGGTGAACGCAAGGTCATCGCAAACTACAAAGGCAATAATTCGGCGCCGTCATGGTTTCCTGATGGCTCCCGTATTGCTGTGGCATTGTCAAGGAATGGCTATACGCAGATCTATACTG
>CAVJQJ010000189.1:0-12918 GCA_963651715.1 Anaerovoracaceae bacterium | reverse complement strand
GAGCCTTACAGGCGATATGAAGAACCACCGGCTATGCCGGTGGGTAGCTTTTGGGGGAAAATGCTGTATCAGTCAGCGATGGCTTTCTTGATCAGTTCAAGCAGCTGATGGGGATCCGTCGCGACAAAATCAGATGGCCAGCTTTCCGGATCAATACAGTAGCCCCATTTTGCGGCAATGGCGGCACTGGTGCCTGCCGCATGACCTGCCTGCATATCACGGAGGTCATCACCGATGTACCAGCAGTCTTCGGGGGAGACATTCAACCGTTTCGCCCCTTCTATCAATGGGTCTGGATATGGTTTTGGCCGTGGTGCGGTGTCTCCTGCAACGAGACAGCCTGTTTCGGCCAGACCAATCTGACCAATCAGTGGCTTAGCCAAGCTTTCAACCTTGTTGGTGACAATGCCCCAACGGATGTTGTTCTGTCCAAGCTGGGCAAGCAGTTCTGGGATGCCATTGAAAAGCGTTGTCGCTGATGCGCCGTTTGCAATACTGGTCCGATAATGGGTGAGAAAGCGTTCCCTGAGATAGGGGTAGAGGGCGTGGTCGCGTTCTATCTGCAAGGCCGCCCGGACAAGTCCAGGTGCACCTGCTGATGCGAAAGGGCGGAGGTTTTCATAAGGCAGTTTTTCAAGACCGAATTCAACCCTGACTGCATTGATGGCGGCGGTCAGATCGGGTGCTGAGTCTGCCAGTGTGCCGTCGAGATCAAACAGGACGGCACTGGGTTTTCTAAGTTTAGGTAATGAGGTCATTGTGTCTGATTCAGTTTTTTCTGCAGGCAACCATATAGTTGACCTGTGCATCATCGGTGAGTCTGAAACGGCGTGCCATCAAATCACAGGTCACGCCTGTGATGGCCTCTACAGATAACCCGTATCTACGGGCCGATCTGCAGAGCTCGGCAGGAGTGATGAATTTATCAAAATCATGCGTACCAGCAGGCAGCAGGCGCAGGATGTATTCTGCCCCGATAATGGCATGGCAGAGTGATTTGAGGTTTCTGTTCAGTGTGGCAAAGAATACATGACCATCAGGTTTGAGGAGTCTGCTGCATGACTGGATCATCGTGTCTGGGTCTGGTACATGTTCCAACAGCTCCATGCAGGTGATGAAATCATAGGTAGCGGGCTGTTCCTGAGCCAATTTTTCTGCGGCTATGCAACGGTAGTCGATGTCGAGATGTGACTTGCGGGCATGGTTTCTGGCAACAGTCAATGCATTCTCAGCCAGATCGATGGCTGTCACGTTTGCCCCTTTTTTCGCAAGAGATTCCGCAAGGATGCCTCCACCGCATCCGATATCCAGGATTTTCCTGCCGGCGACTCCGGTTATGTTTTCAATCCATGAGAGGCGCAGCGGATTCATGTCATGCAATGGTCGGAAGTCGCCATCGGGATTCCACCAGTCCGATGCCATATCATTGAATTTCCGCAGTTCGTCTTGGTCCTGATTCATGTTGAACAGAAAATGAAAGAGATAGCTAGATTATAGCTGTTTGGTCTGGCCCCGTGTCTGTTGGAATCCAGTTGAGAATATTGCCTGTGAAACGAGGAGACAGGTCTGTTTCAGGCAATAAAAAACCCCGCAATGCGGGGTTTTTGTTCGCTAAAAGCTCAGTGAGATTACTGTGCGTTTGCTGGGACGACTTCGGTGTTAGCGTCCTTTGGAGTAGCGGTAACAGTAATTTCAACGCGACGGTTTTTAGCACGACCTTCTTTGGTTGCGTTGTCAGCGATTGGCTGCAGTTCGCCTTTACCTTCGGTGACGATTTTTTCGCCGTCAACACCTTTGGAAACCAGATAAGACTTAACAGCGTTTGCACGGCGTTCAGACAGTTTCTGGTTGTAAGCTTCGGAGCCAACGGAGTCGGTGTGACCAACGCAGACGATAACTTCGGTGTCCAGACCAGCGATATCAGATGCCAGTTTGTCCAGTTTTGCTTTACCTTCTTTCTTGACGATGGATTTATCGGTATCGAAGAAAGCGTCAGCAGCGAATTCCAGTTTCTGTGCAACAGGTGCGGTCTGTGCAACTGGTTCTTCTTTAACGTATGCAGGATCGCATTCTTTGATTGCGTCTGCTGGGGTCCAGTAACCGGTTCTCCAGCACAGGCCATAACCAGAACGTGCGATTACGTCGCGCTGATCCTGAACATATGCGCTGTATGGTTTGTTAGCGATGATATCGGTGACTTCTGCAGAAGCAGTAGCTGCACCAGCAACTGCGGTTGCAGCGATGAGTACTTTAAGCAATTTATTCATATTTATCCTCGTGTTGACATATCCGCAGCAGGCTGCGCATGCATTTCCAACTTAAAACAACAATATTATAACCCCATTGTGTGGAGCTCTTGTTCCTATAATACGTTGCATCTATTCTGACACAATGAGTGGTGACAGGTAAGGCTTGTGGCCTAAAGATTCCTGATTTTTTCGCCCAAAGGTTTTTGGGGGGGCGGTATTGTCGTATTTTTGCAACCCGCATCCTGTCTTCCGTTAAATCCATACTGCTAGGCTGATTCCAGCACCGAATCGGAGGCATGATTTTCATGCGTTCAGAAACATGCAAAAAGCGGACAGAAAAATTGTAATGAAAATAACGACTTAAATCAATTCCCGATAATTAAAAATAGTTTGCTCCGCACGTGGTAAAATGTTGTTTTCATAACTGTTTTTTCGACGGACAAATCAGCTGCTGCCGTTTGTCTGGCTACATGCTCTATGGATCAATTTGCAAAAGAAACCATTTCCGTCTCCCTCGAAGAGGAAATGCGCAAAAGTTACCTCGATTACGCAATGAGCGTGATCATCGGGCGTGCGCTTCCTGATGTCCGGGATGGTCTGAAACCCGTGCATCGCCGTGTGCTGTTCGGTATGCATGAAATGAACAATACCTGGAACCGTCCGTATGTGAAATGCGCCCGTGTTGTCGGGGAGGTCATGGGGAAATATCATCCTCATGGCGACTCTTCCATCTATGACACATTGGTCCGCATGGCGCAGGATTTTTCACTGCGTTATACGCTGGTTGATGGTCAGGGCAATTTCGGTTCTGTTGATGGTGACAGTGCGGCGGCAATGCGTTATACAGAATGCCGTCTGGACCGTATCTCGGAAGAGATGCTGGCGGATATTGAGAAGGAAACAGTTGATTTTGTTCCCAATTATGATGGCAAGGAAAAGGAACCATCCGTTCTGCCTGCCCGGATTCCAAACCTGCTGGTGAACGGCTCCTCTGGTATTGCTGTCGGTATGGCGACAAATATCCCACCGCATAATCTGGCTGAGGTGATTGCAGGGGCTCGTCATCTGTTGGCGAATCCTGATTGCTCGATTGATGAATTGATTGATTTCGTTCCAGCCCCTGATTTTCCAACGGGCGGGCTGATTTACGGCATTGCCGGAGTCCGGGAAGGTTATCGGACAGGTAAGGGACGTGTGGTTATCCGCGCAAAGACCCATTTCGAGGAATATGGACGTGATGGGCGTCAGGCGATCATCGTGGATGAACTGCCTTATCAGGTCAATAAGAAGACCCTGTTGGAACGTATTGCGGAAAATGTCCGTGAGAAAAAACTCGATGGCATTTCTGATATCCGTGATGAGTCTGACAAATCCGGTATGCGTGTTGTCATTGAGCTGAAACGCAATGAAGTGCCGGAAGTTGTCCTGAACAATCTGTTCAAGCAGACTCAACTGCAGGATTCCTTCGGGATGAACATGGTTGCGCTGGTTGATGGCCAGCCTAAGCTGCTGAACCTGAAACAGATGCTGGAATGCTTCCTGGCGCACCGCCGGGAAGTGGTTACCCGAAGAACCATCTTTGAACTCCGCAAGGCACGTGAACGTGGCCATATCCTAGAAGGTCTGGCTGTTGCGCTTGCAAATATCGATGATTTCATCGCGATTATCCGTGCGGCGCCAACGCCGCCGATTGCCCGTCAGGAACTGATGGCGCGTTCCTGGGATTCTTCGCTGGTCCGTACGATGCTGGAACGTACAGGCGCCTTGCAGAACAATGCGCCAGAGGATTTCCGTCCTGAAGGTCTGCCAAGAATGTATGGCGTGCAGTCTGATGGCCTGTACAAACTGTCTGAAGAACAGGCAACCGAAATCCTGCAGATGCGTCTGCAGCGCCTGACTGGTCTGGAACAGGACAAGATTCTGAATGAATACCAGGAAGTCATGGCTCAGATCGCCGAATATCTGGATATTCTGGCAAAACCGGAAAGAATTGTTGCCATCATTGATGGCGAACTGGCGGATGTCGTTGCTGACCATTCCGACAAGGCCAAGGATACCCGTCTGTCCACCATCGAACTGAATGCGACGGATCTGGCGACAGAAGACCTGATCACCCCGCAGGATATGGTGGTGACGCTGTCACATGCCGGCTATATCAAGTCGCAGCCATTGTCTGAATACCGTACCCAGAACCGCGGAACCCGTGGCAAACAGGGGGCGGCGATGAAGGACGGTGATCTGGTCGATCAGCTGTTCATCGCCAATACCCATGATTACATCCTCTGCTTCTCGGATCGGGGCAGGGTTTATTGGCTGAAGGTCTGGGAAGTTCCTCAGGGGTCCAGAACTTCCAAGGGGCGTCCAATTGTCAATATGTTCCCATTGCAGGATGATGAAAAAATCACTGTCATCCTGCCGTTGTCTGGTGACAACCGGAATTTCCCTGAAAACCATTACATCTTCATGGCAACCAGCCGTGGGACAGTGAAGAAGACATCGCTGACCGATTTCAGCAATCCACGCAAAGGCGGCATTATCGCAGTCGGATTGGATGAGGGGGATTATCTGGTCGGTGCGGCACTGACTGATGGCGAACATGATGTGATGCTGTTCTCCGATGCGGGCAAGGCTGTCCGATTTGCTGAGAACGAAGTCCGCCCAATGGGCAGAACAGCACGTGGTGTCCGGGGTATGCAGCTGGAGGAAGACCAGCGCGTGATTGCCCTGCTGGTTGCTGAAGATGAAAGCCAGTCGGTGCTGACGGCAACGGAAAACGGTTTCGGTAAACGATCTTCTATTGTGGAATATACCCGTCACGGACGTGGCACCAAAGGCATGATTGCAATCGCCCAGAGCGAACGTAATGGCAAGGTGGTTGCTGCGACCCTTGTGAATGCAACCGACGAAATCATGCTGGTGACAACCGGCGGCGTCCTCAACCGGACCCGAGTCGACCAGATCCGTGAGATGGGACGTGCGGCACAGGGGGTTACCCTGATTTCTCTAGATGGAGGAACAAAACTGCAGAGTCTCCAGCGGATTCTAGATGCAGATCTCGATAAGGATGCTGCGAAAGCGTAACAGCACATTAAGCTACTATGCGGGTCTTCAACTTTTCTGCGGGGCCGGCTGCATTACCTGAGCCGGTTCTGAAACAGGCTGCTGATGAAATGCTCGACTGGCATGGAACGGGCATGTCTGTGCTGGAGATGAGCCATCGCGGTGAATCGTTTGGCTCGATTATCCGTCGGGCAGAAGAAGACCTGAGGGAACTGCTTGATGTGCCATCGAGTCATCGTGTCCTGTTCATGCAGGGTGGGGCAACGGCGATGAATGCCATCATTCCGATGAATCTGGCTGATGATCCAGAAAATAGTGCGGTGATTGATTTTGTCCATACCGGGCTTTGGTCTGGCAAGGCACTGAATGAGGCGTCGAAATATGGACGTGCCCATATCGCTGCCTCTTCGGAATCCGATGGATTCAGGTCGGTTCCCTCGCTGGATACCTGGCGTCTGACGGATGGTGCTGCTTATATCCATACGTGCCTGAATGAGACGGTCCATGGTGTCCAATTCCATTTTCAGCCTGATACCGGTGATGTGCCGCTGGTGGCGGATATGTCATCTGAAATCCTTTCCCGTCAAATTGATTTTTCAAAATACGATGTCGTCTACGCAGGTGCCCAGAAAAATATCGGTCCTGCCGGGCTGGTTGTGCTGATTGTCCGGGGGGATCTGATCGGTCATGCCAGCCCATCCTGTCCTTCGGTATTCAACTGGCAGTATGTTGCGGAACATGGCTCGATGTTCAATACGCCACCAACAGGCGCCATCTACCTCTGTTCCCTGGTTCTCCAATGGCTGAAGAAACAGGGGGGTGTCTCACAGATGGCAAAAAACAGCATCGAAAAGTCATCCATGCTGTATGACTTCATTGACCGCAGCCATCTCTATTTCAATCACGTCAAGCCAGACTGCCGTTCACGGATGAACGTCCCGTTCTTTCTCCGCGATGAGTTATTGAATGAGATTTTTCTGAAAGAAGCTGCAGCTCATCAATTGGTGCAGCTGAAAGGACACAGAACCCTTGGCGGGATGCGTGCGTCACTTTATAACGCAATGCCTGTTGAGGGGGTTGCGTCATTGATTGCCTTTATGCGGCAATTTGAACAGAAACATTAACCTGATTCTGTCAGGGTATCCTGTTTTCCCTAGATATGCCTTAAAATGTTCCCCTGAGGAATTTTGACTGTTTTTTTGATGTCGGATAGCCCATGGATAAACTACTGAAACCGTTGCGAGACCAGATTGACAGCATTGACAGGCAGATTCTTGAACTGTTGAACCGTCGCGCCAAGGTTGCGCAGGAAGTCGGTCACGTCAAGAACAAGGCGAATGCGCCGATTTACCGTCCTGACCGCGAGGCAGTCGTGCTCAGGGGGATTGCGGAACGTAATCCCGGACCATTGGACAGCAAAGACCTGCAGACCATCTACCGTGAGATCATGTCTGCATGCCGGGCATTGGAGAAGCGCAATGTTGTCGCCTTCCTGGGACCTGAAGGTACTTTTTCGGAGCAGGCTGTTTATTCCAGCTTTGGTTCTTCTGTCCAGACACTCGCATGCAGCACCATCGATGAGGTCTTCATGGCGGTGGAAATCGGTGATGCGGAATTCGGTGTTGTGCCTGTTGAGAATTCCACAGAGGGGGCAATCAACCGTACCTACGATCTGATGGTCCGCACGTCCCTGACCATCACGGGTGAGGTTTCCATTCCAATCCAACACAACCTGATGACGGCTTCAGGCAATATGCAGGGCGTTCGGCAGATTTCTGCCCATGCGCAGGCGCTGGCGCAGTGCCAGCTTTGGCTGAACTCCCATTTTCCTGATATTCCTAAACAGGCGGTGTCTTCCAATGCCGAAGCGGCCCGAATCGCAAAAGAAGATCCGACCATTGCAGCGATTGCGGGGGAAATCGCATCCCGATGCTATGAGCTCCAGATTGTGAATGAACGGATTCAGGATGAACCGAACAACAAGACCCGTTTCGCGGTCATCGGCAGGAAGGACACGGAACCCACCGGGAAAGACCAGACATCCCTGTTGGTGTCGGTCCGGAATGAGCCGGGTTCAGTCTATAAGATGCTCGAACCATTCGATAAATACGGTGTTTCGATGACCCGTCTGGAATCCCGTCCGACAAAAGGCGGAAAGTGGGAATATTATTTCTTTGTGGACCTTGTCGGACATATCAAGGAACCCAAAATCGCCAAGGCTGTGGCAGAGATGAAAGAACGTACCGCCGACGTTAAGATCCTTGGCTCATACCCTATCTAATATATCAGTTGACTGGAAAAATCATGACTAAGCAATTCGCGCCCGATTACATCCATACCATCGCACCTTATCAGGCTGGTAAACCGATTTCTGAGGTTGCCCGTGAGTTTGGATTGGATCCCAAGAAAATCATCAAGCTGGCATCCAATGAAAACCCGATGGGGATGCCTCCCTCTGCATTGAAGGCTGTTCAGGAGGTGCTGTCGGGCGACAATGGGCGTTATCCTGATGCGAATGGCTATGAACTGAAAAAAGCGATTTCCGAACGTTATGATGTTCCGATGGATTGGATTACATTGGGTAATGGCAGCAATGATATCATTGATATCGCTGGGAGAACTTTCGCCAAGAACGGGGACTCGATTGTCTATTCTGAATATTCGTTCATTGTCTATATGCTGACCGCGAAGGCAGTGGGAGCAACAGGCATTGAGGTGCCTTCCAAGCATTATGGTCATGACCTGGATGCGATGCTGAAAGCGATCCGCGAGGATACCACGATTGTCTTCCTGGCCAATCCAAACAACCCAACAGGGACTTTCCTGGCGCCAGCGGAAATAGAAGCTTTCATGGACAAGGTGCCATCCCATGTTGTTGTGGTCATTGATGAGGCATACAACGAATTCCTGGATGCTTCCATCCAGTATGACTCGACAGCCTGGGTGAAGAAATATCCTAATCTGCTGGTTTCCCGGACGTTCTCCAAAGCCTATGGCCTGGCTGCACTGCGTGTCGGTTTCGCTTTGGGACAACCGGAACTGACGGACCTGTTGAACCGTGTCCGTCAGCCATTCAATACCAATGTTGCGGCTCAGGCGGCGGCTATTGCGGCTTTGAACGATCAGGAATTCCTGAAGAAAAGCGCTGAGATCAATGCGTTGGGCTACAAGGAATTTGTCAAGGCGTTTGAAGAAATGGGACTGGAATATGTACCATCTTATGGCAACTTTGTCTTGGTCAAGGTTGGCGATGACGATGATGCCGGTGCACGGGTGAATCTGGAACTGCTGAAGCGCGGCATTATTGTCCGTCCAGTCAAAGGTTATAAACTGCCTAAGTGGCTGCGTATCTCGATTGGTCTGCCAGAAGAGAACCGCGCATGCATCAAGGCCCTGAAAGAAATCCTGGCGTAATTCCGTGGTTGCATTCAAGAAAATCGTAATCTGTGGTGTCGGCCTGATTGGAGGCTCTGTGGCGCTTGCTCTGCGCAAGGCGGGCTATCAGGGGCGGATTGTCGGGATTGAACGGCATCAGGAAGTTCTGGCACGTGCCCATGCATTGGGTATTGTTGATGATGCAGGCTCATCTTTGGAGGATACTTTCAAGGATGCAGACCTGTTGATGCTGGCTGTGCCGGTTGCGCAGACAGCCCGTGTCCTGATGGCTTTCCTGCCATATCTGCCCGAAAACATTGTGATCACCGACACAGGGAGCACCAAGTCTGATGTGGCAGCCACGGCGAGAGAGGTGCTTGGAGACCGGATTGGCTGGTTTGTGCCGGCGCACCCGATTGCCGGCAGTGAATCCAATGGCCCTGAGGCGGCGTTTGCGACTCTGTTCGAGGGCAAGAAAACTGTTATTGCCCAACTGCCAGAAAATGCAGAGGATGATGTTGCCCATGTGGCGGAACTGTGGGAGACCTGCGGTGCCATCATCCATTACCTGACGCCATCCGGACACGATAATGTCTTTGCAACAGTCAGTCATCTGCCCCATCTCCTGTCTTATGGACTGGTGGATTATGTGGCGGACCATCCCCTGTCGGAACTGTTTTTCCAGTATGCGGCGAGTGGGTTCCGCGACTTTACCCGAATTGCCGAGTCTTCTCCTGAAATGTGGCGGGATATCTCACTGGCAAACCGGGAGCATTTGCTGGAAGGGCTGGATGCCTATATGGCAGAACTGGTCCGCATCCGAAAACTGCTGGCGGATAAGGATGGTGCGGGACTTGAGGCGATTTTTGCCAATGCCCGTCAGGCCAGAATGAATTGGCGGTGTGCGATTGAATCCGCAGAATCCAAAAAATAGGAAGTTATGACCCAATATCCTGCTTATATCGACCTGAAACCGGTTGGACATGTTGCTGGTACCGTGGTGCTGCCAGGTTCCAAGAGTATTTCCAACCGGACACTGCTGCTGTCCGCTTTGGCTGCTGGCAAAACCAGAATCTGTGACCTGTTGGCATCGGATGATACTTCCGTGATGCTGGATGGTCTTCGGAAACTCGGTATTGACTGGAAAG
The DNA here is from genome assembly GCA_963651715.1 of Anaerovoracaceae bacterium. Classification (GTDB taxonomy): domain Bacteria; phylum Pseudomonadota; class Gammaproteobacteria; order Burkholderiales; family Burkholderiaceae_D; genus Oxalobacter. The sequence goes on along the minus strand of CAVJQJ010000189.1, from coordinate 3,086 downwards.
AGACAGATCACGCCAATGAATATGATGTGACAGGTGGTGATGGCATCCTGCCAAACGACAAGGCGGATCTGTTTTTGGGCAATGCGGGAACAGCTGTCCGGCCATTGACGGCAGTGCTGGCTTCTTTGGGGGGGGATTATCTCCTGCATGGCATTCCCCGGATGCACGAAAGACCCATCGGTGATCTGGTGGATGCGCTCAATGCATCCGGTGCGAATATCGAGTATGTCGAGAATCCGGGCTATCCGCCTATCCGCATCAGAAAGGGCAATATTGATTCCCGGAACCTGCAGGTCAAGGGGAATGTCTCCAGTCAGTTCCTGACAGCGCTGCTGATGGCGTCTCCGCTGATGGCGTTGGAAGAGGATGTGACCATCCATGTGATTGGGGAAATGATTTCCAAGCCTTATATTGAAATCACCCTGAATATGATGCGGACATTCGGTGTTGATGTCGAACGTGATGGATGGCAGACGTTCACTATCCGGAAAGGTCAGCGTTACCATAGTCCCGGCGTTATCCATGTGGAAGGAGATGCTTCCTCTGCGTCTTATTTTCTGGCCGCTGCTGCGATTGCCGGTGGTCCTGTCCGTGTGCAGGGTGTGGGCAGAAACAGTATCCAAGGCGATATCCGTTTTGTGGACGTCTTGGAAAAAATGGGTGCCAACGTCACTTATGGTGAGAATTTTGTCGAAGTCTCTTCAGGTGGTGCGCTCAAGGCCATTGATGAGGATTTCAATCTGATTCCGGATGCGGCGATGACGGTCGCCATGCTGGCTGTTTATGCAGATGGTCCAAGTATCCTGCGTAATATCGGCAGCTGGCGTGTGAAAGAAACAGACCGCATCGATGCGATGGCGGCGGAACTGCGCAAGTTGGGTGTCGGTGTCGAAACCGGACCTGACTGGTTGAAAGTGATTCCTGTCGACTGGATGCAGGACGCTGTGATTGATACTTACAATGACCACCGTATGGCGATGTGTTTCTCGCTGGCAAGCTTGGATGGCGCATTGAGAAAAGGTGTCCATGTCCGTATCAATGATCCGCGCTGTGTTGCGAAAACGTTCCCTGAATACTTTCAGTCATTTTTTGCCATTACGGGTGCGGCTGTCTAGGTAGATGGCTGGGTGTCTGTTGCAAAATGGTGCATAGATGATTGTTTTATTGGTAGAAGAGTCTATGTAAGGGCTAAAATATCGGGCTGACCATCAACATCTGTTGATGGTCATTTTTTTGAATCCCATTTTCTTGATCAATAAAGTCCATCATGGTTGCCCAATTTTCAAGTCCATCCAAGGAGACCAGGAAGGAACGGTTGGGACAGTCGCTTAAGGATCTGCTCACGTGGCGCTACTATTGGGATGCCTTCCGGAAATGCTGGAATATTCCAACCATTCTCCTGCTGATTGCCGTTTTTGCCATGAACTGGGCGTTCAGGACATACTGCCTGAAAAAATCTGTTGACTGGAGCCCGCTTGAGTGGGAACCCATGACATGGGTCATCTTTGATTCAATCGTCACTTTTTTCCTGCTGCGCTGTGGCTGGTGGTTCCGATATCCCGTCCTGATCCTTGTTTCCTTTCTGGGGGCGGTGCACCTGACGACAACACATCTTTACCGCCATATGCTGCACTACGGCATGCTGTCCTCTGTTTTTGAGACCAATGCCAGTGAGACCTCTGAATTCCTGGATTATGTCGGATGGTATCCGTTTGTCGTATTCGCAGTACTATTGCTTGTTTTCTGGGCACTGACATTCAAAGCCTCAAGAAATGGTCTGATTGGTACGTTGATGCTGTTGGGTGTATCGCTGTACCCGGTCATCGAAATCGCAGTGCCTGCGATGATGGGGGATGCGGATAAAGAGGTGTATGAGTTTGCCCATTTCCCGATGGAAAAAATGAAGCAGCGGTTTGTCAATTCAACGGTATTCCGCATTCCGACCATGGTGGGGCAGTATGTTTCCATCCATAGCCGGATGATCCTTGCGTCCTATCGTGACCGGGTGCTGCCTGATGGTGTTACTTACCATCCGGCCGCGGTCAGCCCTGATATTCCCCGGAGGATTATCTTTGTTTTGGGGGAAAGTGACTGGCGGGGACATCATGGTGCCTATGGCTATCCACACGGCACAGACCATTTCATGATGGCGCGTCGGGGGAATCCTGCCAATACGGCCTTCTTCAACGGTATTTCGCCGGCAAGTGTCACCCGGGATGCGATCAGCCGGCTGTTCACCTTTGCAACCGCAAGAAATGTCGATCCATTCAGCGAGAACATGGGTATTGTCGATATGGCAAAGAATGCCGGCTATCAGACGGGATGGTATTCCAGGCAGAACTGGAGTGGCATCTACGATACGCTGGTCAAGATTGTCGCCCAACAGGCGGATGAAATAGTCTACTACGATCAGGGGCACGATGAGGTGCTGGTACCTCCATTGAAGCATGCAATCAAAGCGGGCAAGCGCCAGTTCCTGGTTATCCACATCTGGGGAAGCCATATGGGGTATGGCGAACGGCATGATGCATCAGACTACAAGGCTGCATCCGGTTCGCCTAAGCCTTACCGCCGTTACGATGCAACGATTGCCCATACCGATAAGGTCCTGGCTGAGGTAAGCCGTCTTGCGGACAGCTCGACGCTGTTTGTCTATGTGCCGGATCATGGCGAAATCATCAACACGGGACATGGTCTACCGGATCTGATTGGCAGTCAGTTTGAGGTGCCACTGATTGCCTGGTCTTCCAATACGCGGTATATCAGCCGGTTCAGAAAGATTGTTGCCCGGTATGCCATCGCGAATGGTGCATTGTTCAATACCTCCGCTTTGCCATTTGTCATGGCGGAAATGATGGGCTATCACGTTACGGAAAAGACACGAGCCCAGTCATTGCAGGATTCCCAGTATATTTTCAACGTTGATGGCTATCCTTATCCGGTCAGCCGTCTTGAAAATCTGATGAAGTAAGCTTTCTGCTTGTCAGAATCAGAAAGCCCGCCACACGCATGAAACGGCGTGTGGCGGGCTTTTTTGCTGTTTTTTGGTAAATTTTTCAAAAAAGGTGAGAAAAGTGTTGACAGGG
>CAVJQJ010000188.1:0-4602 GCA_963651715.1 Anaerovoracaceae bacterium | reverse complement strand
GTTGCTCTGTGCGTAAGCGGTGCCAGCAGCAGCGCCCAGTACAGCTAATGCGATAGTAGCTATATTGATAAAGAAATCCTCCATATACACCTAACGCACATATATCTCCCGATAACTTCCGTTATTGACTTTGAATCATATCCTCCATGATGGATGGTGAATCGGCAGGCAATGATTAGACAAGATTGCCTGTAAAGGACCAAGATATTGGATGATTCAAACAATATAAAATCAACGCATTGTCCCTCCTATGCCTATGGATTCCACAATAAGAAACCAACAGGACTTTGCGATCTATGGATGGCAAAGTGGTAGGCAATTCCAAAAAACTTCATTCTTAACGGTTCAAACATGATGAAAACCGACTTATCTTTTGAAGAATTCATCGCCAAGCATTCCAGCCGTTTTGTTGTCAATTCAACGGCGCGATTGTACTGCCACAAATCGGTCAAACGGTGTTATTTCTACTTCAGGTATACCGACTTCAATAGCAGACGACGTGAAATGCCGCTCTTAACCTCCTTTTCGATAGACATCAGAAAATCGGAGTGGAACAGGCTTAAAAAGGAGGCAGTCAGCAAAGCATTGGTCCATTGGTATGAACGCTATAACAAAGACCATCCAATTGACCCGATAGAATCGAGACGGTTGCGCCATCCTCGTTGGAAAGGACATATCAAGAGTGCCAATCCAACCTTCAGGAATGTCATGGAAGAATGGCTGAACGGTTTCAAAGAGGCGCAAAGCTGGACAAACTGGAAGAAACGCGCTGTTCAATACAGGGGGCTTCTCAAACTGTATGCCCAAGAAATCGCCACCAGAGAAATCGACCAGATAACGCCCGCAGACATCTGGCACGCAATCAAACCGATCTGGCAGTCCAGACCAAGTACCGCCGACCTTTTATTGGGACTATTCAACAAGGTATTCATCTGGGCAATCAATCAACGGAATCTGGTCACTCAGGAAAAACGATGGACAATCAATGAGAATCCCGCGGACAGGAAAGGCGTCTTAGGCAATGACATCACGTTGTTTTCCAACCGCCGAGCCAAACGGGAAAACTTCTCAGCATTAGATTATCGAGAAATTCCGCGCTTTATGAAAACACTCTATGAAGAGCGGTCGTCATTATCCTTGGGACTCATGTTCCAGATTCTGACCGCCACACGCACACAGGCGGTCAGATTGATGAAACCAGAGGAAATCTGCAAAAACGAAACAACATGTATCTGGGAAATCCCTGAGGCACATGACAAGATGAAAGACCGAGGACGAAATCAGAAATCCCAAAGAGAACGGACCATCTACCTCTCTGCGCAAGCATTGAGAATCATCCAAGAAGCAAGAAAACGCTTTAAGAAGCAATCATCCCCCTACGTTTTCCCTGGCAAAAACAGCAGTAAACCCATGGGCATCACCTCTTTCAATACATTAATCAGCAGACTTGATGCACAGAAAGAGATAGAAGATGCAGAAAACCCGAGACTGCCAGCCGCCTTACGGGGATGGAAAGACTTGCAGAAATACGAGGAATGGAAAAACATCCAACAGATTGAAGGACAGAAACCGCCAAAATTCGTCATCACTGCACATGGGACAAGCCGTGCCAGTTTCAAAAGCTGGGCCATGAATCAGAAAGACGCCGAAGGTCGACCTAAGTACCGGGAAATCGTCATTGAATTCAGCCTCCTCCATCAGGATCGGAATGACCATTTTGATGGGGCATACTCGCGGAGCCTGTACATTGATGAAAGAATCGCCTTGATGACGGACTGGGGACAATACTGCTTCTCCCTGATTGACCGCCAATCCATCCGAAATAGGCAATAAAAAACCAGACCATCTCTCGACAGTCTGGTTCTTTTTGCAGGCAGGAAAACCTGCCTCAGTGTCAGATGTAATTACTGACCGCAGCAGCAACAGCCACAGGAGCAGGAGAACATCGCCTTGGCACGCTGACGCCACATATGGAGCAGTGGTTCAGTATAGCCGGATGGCTGAGACAGGCCCTTGAAGACCAGATCACAGGCAGCCCGGAAGCCAGGGTTGTGTTCATAGTCATCAGACATTCTGATATAGCCTTCTTCCTTGGCATTCTGGTTATCAACCACAACCGCCATACGTTTCAGGGTATCCATGACCTGTGGAACGGTTGCGATACCATGGCGCAGCCAGTTAGCCAGATGCTGGCTAGAGATACGCAGGGTTGCACGGTCTTCCATCAGCGCAGTATCGGTGATGTCAGGTACCTTGGAGCAGCCAACCCCCATGTTGACCCAACGGACAACATAGCCCAGCAGAGACTGACAGTTGTTGTTCAGTTCTTCCTGGATTTCTTCTGCTGTCCAGCTTGGATTTTCAACAACAGGAACAACCAGCAGATCATCCAGAACAGATGGGAATGGACGTTTTGCATCCATCGCGGCCTGAACTTCTTCAATATTGACCTGATGATAATGCAGAGCATGCAGGACAGCTGCAGTTGGGGAAGGAACCCAAGCGGTATTTGCACCGGCTTCCAGATGACCGATCTTCTGTTCAATCATGTCAGCCATCAGGTCAGGAGCAGCCCACATACCTTTACCAATCTGTGCAACGCCACGCATACCGGTTTCCAGACCAACGTAGACATTGTTGTCTTCGTATGCCTGAATCCATTTGGTCTTCTTCATGTCGCGTTTACGGATCATAGGACCAGCTTCCATAGAGGTATGGATTTCGTCACCGGTACGATCCAGGAAACCGGTATTGATGAATGCCAGACGATGAGCAGTTGCTTCGACGCAAGCCTTCAGGTTGCAGGAAGTACGGCGTTCTTCGTCCATGATACCAATCTTGATGGTGTACTGTGGCAGGCCCAGCATCGCTTCAACACGGTTGAAGATTTCGTTGGTGAATGCGCATTCTGCAGGACCATGCTGTTTTGGTTTCACAACGTAGATGGAACCTTCAGAAGAACTGATCTTGGTGGTCAGGTCACGCATCATGATCAGGGAGGTGATGACACCATCCATGATACCTTCGTAGACTTCGTTGTTGTTTTCGTCCAGAATGGATGGGTTGGTCATCAGATGGCCAACGTTACGGACGAAGACCAGGCTACGGCCTTTCAGGGAGAATTTTTCACCGGTCTTGACACAGCTGTATTCACGGTCAGCAGACAGACGGCGGATAAAGGTCTTGCCAGCCTTGGTGACGCTTTCAGTCAGGTCGCCTTTCATGACCCCCAGCAGGTTATGGTAAACCAATGCCTTGTCTTCTGCGTCAACAGCGGTCACAGCATCTTCGCAGTCGAGAATGGTGGTGGTTGCTGCTTCAACGATGATGTCACGGACACCGGCAGGGTCTGTTGCGCAGACTGGGCTGGTCTTGTCGAACAGCATATCGAAGTGCATGTAATTCTGTTTGAACAGCAGGGACTGAGGCGCATCAGCAGAACCGTTGATACCGACCAGAGCGGATGGATCTTTCAGGGCGACTTCACTGCCGTCTTTCAGGACAACAGCCAGCGCGCTGTCCTTGACATAGTAACGGGCTGCATCAACATGGGAACCAGCAGTCAGTGGAATGAACTTGTCGAGCTGGCAACGTGCATAGTCGATGACCTTCTGGCCACGGACTGGGTTGAACGAACCGCTACGGGTTGCACCACCTTCTTCGCTGATGGCATCAGTACCATACAGCGCATCATAGAGACTGACCCAACGTGCATTGACAGCATTCAGGGTATAACGGGCATTGGTCAGCGGAACAACGAGCTGAGGACCACCCTGGGTGGAAACTTCATGGTCGATGTTCTTTGGATCGATGGTGACATCACCTGGAACAGGCGCCAGATAGCCGATGTCACGCAGGAATGCCTTGTAGCCTTCCATATCGGCAACAGGACCTGGATTGAGACGATGCCAGTTGTCGAGTTCTTCCTGCAGGCGGGAACGTTCTGCCAGAAGTGCAACATTGGTAGGGGTCAGGTCATGGACGATTTCGTCAAATCCACGCCAGAAATCATTGCTTTTAATGCCGGTGCCTGGCAAAGCTTCTTCTTCAATAAAACGGTACAGCGGTTCTGCAACCTTCAGACGGTAACATTGTTTACGTTCAGTCATTTTCTCTTTTCTACAAAATTGAGTTTGACAACTTTTTAAAAGCCGCCCCCGAATCCGCAGTCTCACGGAACCGGCACAGCACGAATGTGTTCAAACATCCTGAATGCGCACACCAACATCAGGGATTGGTTTCGGACCAAATCCTGTGTCTGGGCAAAAACATCTTGCGTTGTCGATACAGTGTGGAATCTGCCCAATAGAGCCACATTTTTGTGCGAATGCGACCCTCAGCGCCAAGAGAAGGGTTACTTCTTTTCAAACCCTTAAATGATAGCAAAGAAAACGGACTGTTTTCACCCGTTTTTTACAATAACGCACCGCTTTGTCATGAAATAAATTGAATTTATCGGGTTTTTATCAAAAACCACACACTTTACGAGGGAATCTTACCCCGCTCGAAAGCGTATACCACAGTAGGTAAAAAGCCGCATCGGGCAGAAAAGCTACCCACCGGCATAGCCGGTGGTTCTTCATATCGCCTGTAAGGCTCTGT
>CAVJQJ010000187.1:0-3397 GCA_963651715.1 Anaerovoracaceae bacterium | reverse complement strand
GTACAAGATTGTGGTGCCTGTACGTGCATTCGGTCAGTATGGTATCCGCATCTCTGATGCGAAGAAATTCCTGCTGAAACTGGTTGGTACATTACCGGCTTTTGATACAGAAACAATTTCCAATTATTTCAAGGGTATTTTCACAACCCGTATTAAGACGGAGATTTCCAATGCCATCGTCAAGCAGGGCGAATCTATTCTGACAGTGACAACCAGGCTTGAAGATTTGTCAAACATGCTGCGTACGTCACTCGAACCACATATGGACGAGTACGGCGTTGCATTGACGAACTTCAACATTATCTCGATTAATGTGCCAGAGGATAATCTGGGGTACAAGAAACTGCAGGAAGCACTTGCCAAGAAAACCGAAATGGAAATCATTGGCTTTAACTATCAGCAGGAACGCAGCTTCGATGTTATGCAGACTGCGGCAGGTAATGAAGGTTCTGCAGGTGGCATGATGGGGGCGGGCATGGGCATGGGCATGGGCATGGGTATGGGAGTGCCTATGGGTAACATGATGGGCAACATGGCTGGCCAGATGAACACAGGGGGTATGCAGCCACAGCAGACGGCACCTGCTGCAGATGGAACTTCTAGGATCCAGATGCTGAAGGAACTGGCGGAACTGAAGGCTCAGGGAATCCTGACAGAAGAAGAATTTGCTGCAGAGAAGAAACGTATTTTAGGTTAAAAAGCTTTTATTGTTTGTTCCTGGCCATGCGACACAAACGCATGGTTGGGGTTCCATCTGTCAAAAACAAAATTTTTGAGGTGAAAAATGCGTAATCGTGCTTTTTGGTTGGTTGCGGGTGGAGTAACTTTTATTGCCACAATCGTCGTTTCACTGTTGTTGGTTTCTCCAGAAGCGTGGACTGCGGCGAGATACGGCAGCATGGGGTTACTTGCTGTTTCTGCATCATTGATATTCCTGATGCCTGTCATTATCGGCAGTCGTGCAGGAGATTCGGGGCGCCTTGCACCATTGGGTGCAACATTTATGTTCCATGGCGTCATTACAGTTTGGGCGTTGGTGGTCCTGCTCTGTGGAATAAACTTTCTGTCCGATAATTGGACATGGGCCGGTAATGTTGTGACTGTTGTCGCATCTATTTTCAGCTTTATGTCTATCAGGTCCCTCTCTACGCATGCGGATAGGCTTGAACAGAGTAATCGGGATAACCGGTTTGAATGGGTCAGCATGTGTATGCTTCTGGACAATAAAGCGAAAGATCCTTCGATGAAGGGGGCTTTCAAAAAACTGGCGGAAAGTATCCGTCATAGTGCATCAAGCATGGATAATGTCGCAAAGGCAGAGGAAACGGAAATAGAGACAATTATCTACACCTCGATTTCTGAGAAAATGGATGCTGGAAATGCTCAGGAGAGTATTTCTCCGCTGATTGATCGGGTCAGGGAACTGCTTCTGATACGTGATCAGAAACTGAAGCTTGCCCGTTCTAAGTTTTAAGATTCAGCCAGGACGGAAGTCCTGGCATTTTTTGCTTATTAAAAACGGAGTTAATACATGGAACAGTCTGAAAAACAGGATTTCTCCTGCCCGGCCTGTGGTGCGAAACTTGAATATGCGCCTGGTACGCAGTCCTTGTCCTGTCCGTACTGTGGTACGAAAGTTGATATCGCTACGGGTTTTGGAACGCCATCATCGACCAATGATTCGCGTTTTGTTGTCCCGATGACGATTGATAAGCAGAAACTTCAGAATGCCGCCTATAAGTATATGTTTTCTCAGGAAGATGCTCCAGATGACATTCTTGATTTTGCAACATTTACACAGGCGAAACTGAAATACGTTCCATGTTATGTTTTCGATGGTCATTATCAGGCTGTCTGGACAGCCTCCTTTGGCTACGATAGAACAGAGAGCTATATGGTCAACGGAAAAATCCGTAGCCGTACAGTAACAGACTGGCGTCCGGCAAATGGTCAGGATATGGGAGATTTTACGGTTATGTCCTATGCTGGTGAACAGTTGCCAGGCAATGTCATGTCTTTGGTGGAAAGCGCCATGGGATTGGATAACATGAAGAATTTCGATCCAGCCTATACCATCAATGCGGATGTGGCGGAATTCACGGCAACATCCGAAGAAATATATGAAAAGGATGGCCAGAATAAGGTCAATGCCGTTATTGAACAAGGCGTTTACAAACACGCTCAGGGGGACCGTCAACGTGATTGGCGTTGGAAAAGTGATGTTCAGAAAGAGTCCATTCCGATATTGGTACCTGTAGGTCAATTCACTTTTGAATACAAAGGCAATGAATACAATGTCTGGTGTGATGGTACGGATGATGACCATTTTACTGGTGATCCATTGCCAGTCGATTCTGACCGGAACAGAAAACTGCTGATGGGACATATTCCTTGGATCGGTACAGTGATTGGGGCGGTCGTCGGCTACTTCATGTTCAAGGAAAAATTCACCTGGTGGGTTTTTGTGCTTCCGATAGTCCTGATGCTCCTGTATTGGTTTGCACGTCGTTCCAGCATCAAGGGGTATTCTAAGAAACTCAAACAGCGCAGTCTGACCAATTATCAGATTTCGAATAATATTTCGACAGAGGATGCGGCTACGATCTCTGAAAATCTCAAACGGCCAGATAAACCTTTCTTGCTCTCAATGACAGCATTTGACTGGGCTATCCTGCCAGCATTGCCACTGATCTGTTTTGGGGTGTCCTGTGGTTTGCAGCAGGCATTCCCAAGCAAACCTTCTGTCAGACAGGCCCGTCCAGCGGCCACACCAAAAACAGATTCATCAGTCAGCAACTTGAATGCAGGGAATGGTTCGACTGGGATGGCGGCGTTGCAGTCTAAACTGCAGCAGGCACAACGCGAAAATCAGGAAGCTAATAAGCGTTTCACTGAAGTCTGGCAGCAGGTTCCTGCCGCAACACAGTCCCAGATAGCATCAAAGGTCAAGAATGCAGGTAATCAGATTGAACAGACCTGCACCAAAGCCGCACAGAAATCGGACAATGAAACGTTGCAGCAGATAACCTATTTCAGTTGTACGACGCAGCAGCTCCGTAGATTGACAGATGAGGTTCAGAAATTTGCTCAATGATGCCCGTTGATGATTGAATAAAAAGACGTCAGGAGATGGAAAAGTCCCTGACGTTTTTTGTCATAAGAAACCCCCCAGCTAAGCTGGGGGTTCCAAAAAGCTTACAGCTATGGTGAGAAAACACCTTCAGAACTGGTAGAAAAGAAATGCGGCTAGCAACTGCAAATCGAATAAACCAGAAAGAAGGAAATCACATGAGTGGCACCAAAAGCTTATCCCATACGAAGTGGAATTGTAAGTACCACATAGTCTTTGCCCCGAAATACAGGCGACAGGTCTTTTACGGAGAGAAACGCCGTGCGA
>CAVJQJ010000186.1:22997-37234 GCA_963651715.1 Anaerovoracaceae bacterium | reverse complement strand
ACTGAACGATATTGCAGAAGCTGTTGCAAACGACAACCAGACACCTTTCGACAAGGCATTGCAGGAAACACAACCAACTGTCGATAAGCAAGGCAAACAGACACAGGCACAGAAACGCCAACTGACAGATCAGCATCAGTCAGGTGGTGCCATGCAGTATGACGCTGATGACAACATCACGAAAATTACGCCACAGCAGAAACAGCAACCAACCAATCCACTTGCCAACAGCTTTGAAACACAAGACAGATACCTGAACGACAACAACGATGATGGCAATCCACCACCAGCAGGATCTGCACCAGCCATCACGAAAGAAGAAGAACAAAAGGTTGACGAACAACTGGCTAAATGGGAAGACGAAAGAACAGACAACATTGCTGACTATGGATTGCCTGCAAAATCTGCTGAAAAAGAACAGAACAACCAACCAGAAGTGCTGTTCTCAAAACAAAGTCCTTCAGAACAGAAAGAGCTGAATGACTTTGCAGAAACAGTTAAAAGAATTGGAGAAAAAGGAAAAGATGACGGACTGTTTCAATCAGAACCATCAAACAACACAGATGAAGAACAACTCTCACATGAAGTAGCTCCAACATGGGATTTTGTGGGATTTATGGATCCGAGCCAAAAAGCCGCAAAAGCAGGTGTAGCAGCAACAGCTCAAGTAATAAATAAAGATACAAACGACTTCGCATACATACATCTCTATAAAGACAAAGACGAAAACGGAAAAAACAAGATAAAAGTTGCTGTTGACGCATCAGAGCTGACATCAGGAAAAAGCGGTGGAGCGGAATTAACACAATTTGTTCTGAATATGTGCCATAACAAAGGATGGCAATTTGAAGTCTATAGACAGGGTTTGACAAAGATAGGAAGAACTCGTGCGTACGAACATCTGTTATCCTCTGCATTGAAATTTGGAACAACCAAACATATAAATCCAGCAAGCAACATTACGGATGTAAATCAAGTTCCAAATGGAGAAAGACCTCTTAATTGGAAAGAGGGAAATGATACTCATAATATTCTGCAACTGCTTGATGTTACAAGCAAAAACATACATGATGTACTTCCAGAAATAAACGATTTCAGGTATAATTTAGCTACTGGGAAATTTGAAAAAAGAGGAAAAGATGGAAGATACAGAAATGTTCAAAAAAATAATGGAGATCCTTTCCGCTCTTTATCCGCAAGCCAAAGAAGACTGGCTCAAAAAGCAGGCATCGGCCGCAATTCGGTTAAGAGAGCGATATTCCTGCAGACCATCAAGCACGAAATATTACAAAAAAATGCAAAACAATCCGAACTTCTGGATAAATATGCAAAGCTCTCGTCCTCTAGCGGTCTAGAAAATGTCGGACTGAACGGTATCTTCTACCAAAAATCAAACAACAAGACTGAACAGCCAACCGGTAAACCAACAGTCAATCAAATACAAGAAGCAATCGCTTCTGACTCAGTAAACAAAATTGCGACAGTCGTACAGTCAGTTTCAGACCTACCTGAAAACGTACGCAATGAAGCATCCAGCGACACTGAAGGTGCCTATATCTCAGACGGCAGGGTTTATCTTGTCGCAGACAATCTCACTCCAGAAAGAGCGGTTGAAGTAGCTCGTCACGAAGTCATCGGACACTACGGCATCGAAAAGATGCTGGGCAAGGAACTGATGGACAAGACAGTCAATCAAGTCATTGACGCCCTTGCACGTGGAAACAAAACACTCGAAGAAATCGCAAAAGAAGTCGATAAACGTCAACCAGGTCTCGGCAAAGAAGCAAGAGCAAAAGAAATCATTGCGATGATGGCTGAACGCAATCTGCACAACAACATTGTTTATAGATTACGTGTCTTTATATAGGGTTATCAATTAATCTAGCTGTCTGATTATTAGCTTTATAGTAATGATTGATGTGTGTCTTGGATAAAGCGCCAGACGGGATAACCTGTGGGCTGTGATTGGACAGACGGGTGTTTGTTGGAAAGCGGTTTTCGGGGATTTGGGATTTGCGCGGGCACAGATACCGCTATCCGGGAGTGAATACGTGTTGGCTGTCTTGGGAAAAGTGGTTTTTACTCAAGGACATTAATGAAAATGCATGAAAAATCATTGCATAGTGTTAAAATCCAAAGTTATTCTAAAAAATCCGTCTTGGAGACTTCATGCTTATCAGTAACGCTTACGCAGATACTGCGGGTTCGTCTGATTCCTTATTCGGGAATTTCAGCAGTTTGTGGCCGATTGCCCTGATGTTCATCGTGGTTTATTTCCTGATGATCCGTCCTCAGAAAAAGAAACAGAAAGAACAGCAGGATATGCTCAGTGCTTTGGCCCCTGGCGATGAAGTGCTGACCACGGGTGGCATTATCGGCAAAGTGCTCCGCGTTGCTGATGCTTTCCTGATCCTGGAAGTCTATGAAGGCAGTTCCATCATCATCCAGAAAGCGGCTGTTGCTTCCATGCTGCCAAAAGGCAGTATCGATGCGATGCTGAAAGATGATCCTGAACCAGAGGAATCCGATGCTGAGGCAGAAGATGAACCGGAACAGGCTGATGATGCGCCAGAATCCCAGGAGACAGACAAGCCTGAAGAAAAGAAAGAAGATGCTGGCAAGCCTGATCAGACTGCCTGATGAAGCCCAAGTGAAATAGAGTGATTACAACATTATGAATCGTTACCCTCTCTGGAAATATATTGTCATCCTGATCGCTATTGTTTTCGGGTTGATATACACCGCACCAAACTTCTTTGGTGAATCACCTGCCATCCAGATCAGCAGCGTTAAGTCAACCGTGAAGATTGACACGCAGATGATGGATCAGGTCGAACGTCTGATGAAGGACAATGGTCTGCAGACCGATGGTCTCTACTTTGAGGCGGATGGGATGCACTCCACCGTCAAGGTCCGCTTCGCTGATACGGCGACCCAGTTCAAGGCGAAAGAAGTCCTTGAAAGGAGCCTGAATACCGATGCTGAGGATCCAACCTACAGTGTCGCGTTCAACCTGCTGCCTAATACACCGAAATGGCTGCAGGCACTCCATGCGATGCCAATGTATTTGGGGCTTGACCTTCGGGGTGGTGTCCACTTCCTGATGAAGGTCGATATCGATGCGGCGGTCAATGCGCGTATCCAGGGGATCCAGACATCTGCCCGCAATCTCCTGCGTGAAAACAATATCCATTATTCTGGTCTGGTCCGTGTCCGTGATACGGTTGAACTCCAGTTCGAGGATGCCGACACCCGCCATCGCGCGGAAGTCCTGCTGGGCAAGGCGATGCCGGATGCCGCACAGAACAATGAAGAAGGCAGCAACAAGCTGACCCTCAGCCTGTCACCTGAAGCACTGAAGGAAGTCCGTGCAAACAGTGTCAAGCAGAATATCGCAACATTGTCCAAACGTGTGAACGAACTGGGTGTGAATGAACCGGTCATCCAGCAGCAGGGTGCTGATGGCATCGTGGTCCAGCTGCCTGGTGTCCAGGACGTTTCCCGTGCGAAAGACATTATCGGCCGTACCGCGACCCTTGAAGTCCGTATGGTGGATGAATCTGTGACCCGGGGTACGGAAGAAACCGCACCGATCCCACTGGGTTCTGAACTCTTCAAGCAGGGTAAGGGAACGCCGGTTGTGCTGTATAAGGAGGCTGTCCTGACCGGTGATTACATCACCAATGCTTCTCCAGTCCGTGACCAGTATCAGCAGGCGGCAGTCAGTGTCGACCTGAATGGTGATGGTGGCCGTAAGATGCGCGATGCGACCCGCAGCCGTATCGGCAAGCTGATGGCGATTGTGCTGTTTGAAAAAGGCAAGGGCGAGGTCCTGACCGTTGCGACAATCCGCGACGAACTGGGCTCCCGCTTCCAGATTTCCGGGATGGGCTCTCCTGAAGCCGCTACCGACCTGGCACTGCTTTTGAGGGCAGGCTCTCTGGCGGCACCAATGCAGATTGTTGAAGAACGTACCATCGGGCCTCAGCTGGGTGCAGAAAACATCGAAATGGGTGTGAATTCCACCATCTATGGTTTTGCGGTGGTTGCCGGTTTCATGATTCTCTACTACATGCTGTTCGGTGTATTCAGTGTCTTCGGGCTGGTTGTCAACATGCTGCTGATGGTGGCGGTGCTCTCGCTGATGCAGGTTACCCTGACATTGCCTGGTATCGCGGCAATGGCGTTGACGATGGGGATGGCGATTGACTCGAACGTGCTGATCAACGAACGTATCCGAGAGGAACTGCGGGCAGGTTATAGTCCGCATACGGCGATGTTCAATGGTTTCAAGGAAGCATGGGCAACCATTCTTGACTCCAACATCACCACCCTGATTGCAGGTGTTGCCTTGCTGGTTTTCGGTACAGGTCCTATCCGTGGTTTCGCGGTTGCCCACTGTATCGGTATTCTGACTTCCGTGTTCTCTTCAGTGTTTGTCACCCGCGGTCTTGCGAACCTCTGGTATGGACGCCGTAAGAAGCTGACATCCCTGTCGATTGGCCAGGTCTGGAAACCTGACAATGGTAGCAAGAAGCAGTAAGACAAGAAGATAACAGGTTAACTAGAGACAGAAATAAGAGACAGGATAAGACATGGAATTCTTTAGAATCAAAAAAGACATTCCCTTCATGCGCCATGCGCTGATTTTCAATATCATATCGGGGGTGACTTTCCTGCTAGCGGTATTCTTCCTTTGCACAAAAGGCCTGAACTTCTCCGTTGAGTTCACTGGCGGTACGGTGATGGAAGTGACCTATGAGAAAGTGGCAGACCTGGATGAGATCCGTCAGACCGTCAATGATGCCGGTTTCAAGGCGCAGGTCCAGAACTTTGGCCGCGCGCAGGATGTGATGCTGAATCTGTCTGTTGAGGAAGGCAAGACTTCCGCACAGCAGAGTGAAACCGTCATGAAGGCGCTGCAGGCGAAACATCCGGACGCACAGCTGAAACGCGTTGAATTCGTCGGTCCTCAGGTCGGTGAAGAACTGGCTGAGAATGGCGGGATGGCGCTGGGCTTCGTGGTGCTGGGCATCATCCTTTACCTGGCGTTCCGTTTCCAATGGAAATATGCGGTGTCGGCGATTATCGCGAACCTGCACGACATGGTGATTGTGCTGGGATTCTTCTCGTTCTTTGAATGGGAGTTTTCGCTGTCCGTGCTTGCCGGTGTGCTGGCGGTCATGGGTTACTCGGTCAACGAATCTGTGATTATCTTTGACCGAATCCGTGAGAACTTCCGCAAGATGCGTAAGGTGAGTGTTCAGGAAGTCATCAACCATGCGATCACCAGCACGATTTCCCGTACCGCGATTACCCACGGTTCCACGGAAGCGATGGTCCTGGCGATGCTCTTCCTCGGCGGTCCAGCATTGCATTATTTTGCCATGGCACTGACCATCGGTATCTGTTTCGGTATTTATTCCTCTGTGTTCGTTTCCGCAGCGATTGCGATGTGGCTCGGCATCAAGCGTGAAGACCTCATCAAGCCGGTCAGCAAGGACAAACGCAATACAGATGGTGCAATGATTTAATCAAGCATCCTATTTGGTACAGTGTTTGCTTAATCAGGTATACAGTCTGAGTATCAGTTTTTATCGGAGAATAAGATGTATCAACATATCAAAGTTCCACAGTCAGGTGAAAAGATCACAGTCAATGCTGATTACACCCTGAATGTTTCTGACCGTCCTATCATCCCTTTCATTGAAGGTGACGGCATCGGTGCAGACATCACCCCTGTCATGCGCAAGGTCGTCGACTCTGCTGTTGCGAAAGCCTATGCTGGCAAGAAGCAGATTGAATGGATGGAAATCTATGCCGGCGAAAAAGCTGTCAAAGTCTATGGCGACGGTGTCTGGCTGCCACAGGAAACCATGGAAGCACTGCGTGACTACCTCATTTCCATCAAGGGTCCACTGACCACCCCAATCGGTGGCGGTATCCGTTCCCTGAACGTGGCAATGCGTCAGGGCCTGGACCTGTATGTCTGCCTGCGTCCTATCCGTTATTTCAAGGGTGTTCCTTCTCCAGTCCGTGAACCAGAAAAGACCAACATGGTCATCTTCCGTGAAAACACCGAAGATATCTATGCTGGTATCTAATGGGCAGAAGGTTCTCCAGAAGCCAAGAAGGTCATCGAATTCCTGACCAAGGAAATGGGTGTTTCCAATATCCGTTTCCCAGGCTCCTCCGGTGTCGGTATCAAACCGGTTTCCAAGGAAGGTACTGAACGTCTGGTCCGCAAAGCCATCCAGTACGCGATCGACAATGACCGTCCATATGTAACTCTAGTCCACAAGGGCAACATCATGAAATTCACGGAAGGTGGTTTCCGTGACTGGGGCTATGCACTGGCTCAGCGCGAATTCGGTGCAGAAGTCATCGGCAAAGGTCCATGGTGTACCCTGAAGAATCCTAAGAACGGCAAGGAAATCGTCATCAAAGACGTTCTGGCCGATGCATTCCTGCAGGAAATCCTGCTGCGTCCACACCAGCACAGCGTCATCGCAACCTTGAACCTGAACGGCGACTATATCTCTGATGCACTGGCTGCACAGGTTGGCGGTATCGGTATTGCCCCAGGTGCGAACATGTCCGATTCCGTTGCGATCTTTGAGGCAACCCACGGTACCGCACCAACTATGGCTGGCAAGAACAACGTCAACCCAGGTTCCATGATCCTGTCCGCAGAACTCCTGCTCCGCCATATCGGCTGGTCTGAAGCTGCTGATATCATTCTGGATTCCATGCAGAAAGCCATCTCTTCCAAGAAGGTCACCAGCGACTTTGCTGCCCTGATGGAAGGCGCAACTGAAGTCTCCACTACCGACTTCGGCGATCTGATGATTTCTTACATGTAATCATCGCACCGCGAAAAGACAGAGCCGACTGTGAAAGCAGTCGGCTTTTCTGTTTTAAGACAGTGAAACAGGCAAAACAAAACCCCGACAGGTGCCGGGGTTTTCGTATCAACAGGAACGGTTGATGTCTTATTTGTTCATCAGTGGTTTCAGCCAGGCGATCATATCCTGGACTTCATCCCATGCCATGGTGTGATCCATTGGATAGGCATGCCATTCAACCTTGTAGCCAAGGCTTTCCAGGGTGTCCTTGGACAGGGAACCACGTTTGAAAGGCACGACAGGATCTTCATTGCCATGTGCCATGAAGACAGGGGTGTCCTTGTTTTCCTGGGAAACGCGTTCTGCGAATTTAGGACGCATTGGAACATAGCCGGACAGGCAGATGATGCCGCCCAGTTTTTCGTAATAGCTCAGGCCGGTGTGGACAGCCATCGCGGCGCCCTGGGAGAATCCTGCCAGAAAGATGTTTTCAGACTTGATGCCCTTGATCTTTTCGTTGTTGATCAGGATGTGGATCAGGCCTTCAGAGTCCAGGATGCCCTGTTCGTCTTCAGGATCCCCCTCGTCAAAGTCGGCCATGATGTCATACCATGCACGGCAAGGCAGCCAGCTGTGTGCAGTGACAGGACGTTCTGGTGCGTTAGGGAAGATGAAACGGATAGGAGGCAGGCCCGTCAGGTCAAACTCGGAGCTGACCAGCGCGTGGAAGCTGGCGCCTTCGTCACCCAGACCGTGCATCCAGATGATGGAGTATTCTGGATTTGGGCCGGTTTCGTAGCGGCTGAACTGCAGCTGAGGAGCATTGAAGTTTTGCATGAATTTCTCTCTGTTTGGGTTAATGTTTTGTAAGTTTACCGTTTTTTCTGGGCAGGACGCCATGTTTTACAGCGTTTTTCATCTGTTTCGATGCGTGGTCCGCCAATCAGGTCGATGCAGTAAGGGATGGCGGTGAAGATGCCGGGCTCAATCACGGTGCCGTCTGGGGAGACAACGCCATCCAACGTTTCATGGATGGCGCGGGGCTGGCCTGGCAGGTTCAGAATCAGGGCTGCATGGTCAGCGGTTTCCCGGATGACGCCTACCTGACGGGACAGGATGGCAGTTGGGACAAAATGCATGCCGATCTGACGCATTCTTTCGCCGAATCCCGGCATTTCCCGGGTTGATACTGCCAGCGTGGCTTCTGGGGTCACATCCCGTCTGGAAGGGCCTGTCCCGCCTGTTGTCAGGACGAGGCAGCAGTGTTTCTCGTCCACCAGTTCCAGAAGAGTGGATTCAATGACAGCCTGTTCATCGGGAATCAGGTGTGATTCCAATTCAAAAGGAGTGGTCAATGTCGCGGTCAGCCAGTCGCGCAGGGCAGGAATCCCTTTGTCTTCATAGGTGCCCTGTGATGCCCTGTCAGATACGGATACCAATCCGATAATGGCCTTCTGGCTGGCGGGCATCTGATCACTCATGACTCAGTCTCTTCGTCAGAAACAGCTGGTGCAGGCGCATCCTGCTGGTCACTGATCAGCGCTCTGATGACTTTGTAAAGTTCACGATAGGCTTTAGGGGGCTTTTTCGCTTCCTGTTCTTTCTTCGCATTGCGGATCAGGGTGCGGAGCTGCTGACTGTCAGCCTGAGGGAACTGTTTCATGAAATCCGTGAAGGCATTTGGATTTTCCAACAGCTGTGTACGCTGGCTTTCAACGGCATGCAGGAGCGCGGTATCGGCCTTGGACAGGCCTTTCCAGCTTTCCAGCTGCTGTTTGATGAATTCAATCTCGTCTTCAGTCAGCTTGCGCATCAGCTTGCCGATGTACTGCAGCTGACGGCGTCGTCCTTCACGGTTCTTGATACGCTGGCATTCAAGGACGGCGTTGCACAGGTCATCAGAAATCTGGCATTTGCGGATCCGTTCAGCAGACTGTTCAACCAGCTCCTCGCCCAGCTTCTGCAACGCAATCATGTCGCGTTTGCGCTGTGATTTGGAGGGGCCCCCATAAAACTCATCTGGGTTAAATGGTTCGTCTTCCTCAATTTCCCATTTCCAATTTGGCATGACCTGTCTTTCAACTCGTTAATTCTTCGTAATAAGCTGTATCATATCAGGTTCTGCTTATCTTCAAGAAATAATCATGAGTGACACTGATTTCATTTATTCAAATAGCCGTTTAGAACAGATTGCCGCAGATGTCCTGCGTTTTGCCAAGGAAAAGGGTGCGTCGGATGCCGTTGTCGGTGTTAGTGAAGGCAGTGGCCTTTCCGTTTCTGTCAGAAAAGGCGAAGTGGATACGATTGAACAGAATCAGGACAAAGGCATCGGTGTCACGGTGTTTCTCGGGAAGAAACGGGGTAACGCCACCACATCGGATTTTTCCGAATCCTCCCTGCGTCAGACCGTTGAGGCTGCTTACAACATCGCGCGGTTTACGGCGGAAGACCCAGCGACTGGTCTGCCGGAAACAGACCTGCTGGAACGCCATCCACAGGATCTGTCGCTCTACTACCATTGGGATATCGATGCAGAGCAGGCGGCCGATATTGCAAAACGCTGTGAACAGGCGGCGTTTGACGTGGATGACCGTATCGCGAACAGTGATGGCAGCAGTGTCCATGTCTCACACTCCCACTTTGTCTCGGCGAACAGTGATGGTTTCATCGGCGGGTATCCATACTCCAGCCACTCCATCTCAGCTGTTCCTATTGCCGGTGGTGCGGATAAGATGCAGCGCGATTACTGGTACACATCATCCCGTAATCCAGCATTGCTCAAGTCGCCGGAATCTGTCGGCCGATATGCGGCAGAGCGTGCCCTCGCACGGTTGGGCGGGCATCGCATCACCACCCGCAGATGTCCTGTGCTCTTTGAGGCGCCTGCCGCAGTCGGACTCATCAATGCATTTGTCCGGGCGATTTCTGGGGGAGCGCTTTACCGTAAATCCAGTTTTCTGCTCGATTCCCTGAACAAAACCGTTTTCCCGGAACATATCAGCCTGCTGGAAGATCCCCACATGGTTGGGGCGATGGGGTCTGCGCCGTTCGATGATGAGGGTGTCCGGATCACCCGCCGCAAGGTGGTGGATGCAGGCGTTGTCCAAGGTTATTTCCTATCTTCCTACTCTGCCCGCCGGCTGGGGATGAAAACCACAGGCAATGCAGGTGGTTCCCATAACCTCATCCTGTCTTCCTCTCAGACAGATGCCAGTGATGATTATGAGGCGATGCTCCGTAAGATGGGCACCGGTCTTGTCGTCACTGACCTGATGGGGCAGGGCATCAATTTTGTCACGGGGGACTATTCCCGTGGGGCATCCGGCTACTGGGTTGAGAATGGGGTGATCCAGCACCCTGTACAGGAGATCACGATTGCTGGTAACCTAAAAGATATGTTTGCCCATATCGCCGCGATCGGAGCAGATGTCCTTGACCGCGGGGCAAAGAGAACGGGTTCCATATTGATTGAAGAAATGACCGTTGCAGGTGCTTGAACGGAAACAGGGAGAAAGCCATGAAAAAATTGTTGATGACTTCACTGCTGGTGCTTGCCTCTGCATCAGCCTGGGCTGGTTGTGGTGTTGAAAAAGCGCCGGTGGATGAAATCCAGGCGCAGGGCAGTGAGGAAGGTGTCCGCCGTTACATCAAATGCGATACCAAAGCGATGGTCTATGCTGGGGCTGGTGTGACGGTTGCGGCATGCCATATTGATAAGACCCATGCGAAATGGGTGGTCTATCAGGAAGCGGAAGATGAGATGAGCCGCCGTGGCTGGCGGGGCAAGAACTGTCAGACTGTCCATAACCGAGGCTGGAAGTGCGATGAATGGAAGGCATTGCGTGAGCTGACCATTGAGCCTAAAGGTGAACTGCAGTGCAATGATATCGATTACGACCAGGCTGCTGTCATGAGATAAACAGATGCACGAAAAACTAAAAAGCCCACTTGATGCGGGCTTTTTTCATGTCATCTGAGGAAACGGATTATTTCAGTGCGTCGGTCAGATTCTTGCGGATCTGTTCGATAGGGCCAACGCCTGCAATCTTGCGGTACTGAGGGGCACCGGCTGCACCAGAAGCAGCTTCCTTGCTGTAATAGCCAACGAGCACTTCGGTCTGGTCATGATAGACAGCCAGACGTTTCTTCACGGTTTCTTCCTTGTCATCGTCACGGATGATCAGGTCTTCACCGGTGACATCATCCTTGCCAGCGACTTTTGGTGGATTGTATTCGATGTGGTAGGAACGGCCGGAACCTAGATGGACACGACGGCCAGCCATACGGGCAACAATCACGTCATCTGGAACATCGATTTCAACGACGAAATCCACACCGATACCAGCGGTTTTCATGGCTTCAGCCTGAGCTAGGGTGCGTGGGAAACCATCAAACAGGTAACCGTTTGCACAGTCAGGTTGTTTCAGACGGTCTTTGACCAGATTGATGATGAGTTCATCGGAAACCAGACCACCGGATTCCATGACTTTCTTGGCTTCCAGACCCAGTGGTGTGCCAGCCTTGACAGCTGCGCGGAGCATATCACCGGTAGAAATCTGAGGAATACCATACTGTTCGCGAAGGTAAGTTGCCTGAGTACCTTTGCCGGCGCCAGGTGCACCCAATAAGATAAGACGCATGACCAAAATCCTAAAATAGTGAGAAACTGTTTAACAGTCCTGCAGAGGCAATGCTTTGAGTGCATTTCTGTCTGCGGACAAATTGCCTAAATGACCATTCTACCAACCAGCCTACAGTCTGTCATCTGAGACGGCAGGTTGGGTTCATCCATTACTGCTGCTTGGCGAAAGTCGCGCGGACCCGTTCCAGATCCGCCTGGGTGTCCACGCCTGCTTCGGGAATCCGTTCGGTCACATGGACGGCGATTGGATAGCCGTGCCACAGGACGCGCAGCTGTTCCAGTGATTCCAGCTGTTCCATCGGTGCGACGGTCAATGAGGAATACATCTTCAGGAAGTCATTGCGGAACGCATACAGTCCGACATGGCGCAGTGCCGGCTGGGCAGGATACTGCTTCTCATCTTTTGCATAGCCGTCACGGTACCAAGGAATCACGGCACGGGAGAAATACATGGCACGTCCATTCTTGTCCAGCACAACCTTCACATAGTTCGGATTGAAGATGTCTTCCGGTGCTTCCAACGCATGGGCCGCGGTGGACATCGGCACACTGTCAGAAATCAGTGATGCGGTGGCGGCAATCAATGCGGGATCAATCAGGGGTTCATCGCCTTGGACATTCACAATGGTGGCGTTGTCTGCCCAATCCATCTTGGATGCGATTTCGGCGATACGGTCGGTGCCGGAGACATGGTCCTTGCGGGTCAGGACCGCTTTCACGTTGTGTGCGGTACAGGCATCGATAATAGACTGGTCATCTGTTGCGACAATGATGTCAGATGCTCCAGACTTTGCCGCCTGTTCAGCGACACGCACAATCATCGGTTTCCCACCAATATCAGCCAGCGGTTTGTTTGGCAGGCGGGTGGAAGCCAGACGTGCTGGAATAACGACATAAAAAGACATGATGCGTAAATCTAAGAATAACGGTTAAACGGTTTCGTCAGGCTGCTGCTCCAGTTTGCGGGCCTCATCTGGCAACAGGAAGGGAATCCCATTGCGGATCGGATAGGCCAGCATGTCAGGCTTGCAGACCAGCTCCTGATGTTCCTTATCGTATTTCAGTGAACTCTTGCAGACAGGGCAGACAAGAATCTCAAGCAGTTTTGTGTTCATGGCATTTCTCCACAATCCGTTTTTCCAGCCCGTCGTTGTCAATCTCAACGGTTGCCGGGACCACCCAGATACGTTCATCGTTCATCAGTTCAGGGCGTTGGGCACATTTTACAGCGTCTTTTTCCGTAATCAGGATGGTTTTCGTTGTCACGTTCCTGAACGGATTCTCGGCGAAATCATAATGGTCAGGCAATGGCATCTCGTCAAAGATGAGCGACTGTTCTTTCAGGGACATGAAGAAACGGCCTGGATTGCCGATTCCCGCGGCGGCGGTCACCGTGCCCATCATCTTCGCCAGCGGCTGGATATTCGTGCGTGATGACAGCTGTTCGGCGGTATCCGTTTTCAGCTGCATCAGGTACATGCTGTCGGTGTAGATCGGGTTGTTTGGAGCCGGGTAATTATGACCGTTGATGACCGTGAAATCCCCGCGGCGTGTGGTGGGTTCACGGAGCGGTCCAGCCGGCAGCATCCATTGGTTGCCAGCACCCCGACCATCAAACAGCAGGATTTCTATATCCCGTGCCAATGCGTAATGCTGCATGCCATCGTCCGAGATGATCACATCCACATCCGGAAAGGATGACAGCAGGAACTCGGCGGCATCCACACGTTTGCGGCAGACGACCAGCGGGCACTGAGTCCGCATCGCAATCAGCAGCGGTTCATCGCCGACATCTGAGGCTTTTGATGTTTTTGGATCGACATGTCTAGGCTGACTGTTCGATGCACCATAGCCCCGTGAGATGACACCGGGATTGAAGCCCGCTTTCCGCAGGATCTGGACCAGCCAGATGACCATAGGCGTCTTGCCAGTGCCACCGACAAAGGTATTGCCGACGACGATCACCGGGACAGGCATTTTTCTGGCGCTGAACAGTCCTGTCCGATAGGCAAAGCGGCGGATGCCGGTAATCAGCCGGAAAAGCAGGGAAAGGGGGTACAGCAGACAGGCAAGCAGACCCCGTCCCATCCAGACATTCATCCAGAAGTTTTCGCGGGTGGCTTTGCTGTCAGCGCGGCTCATGGCGATGCCTTTTCTGGTTTCACCGTGGCGAATGCCAGACGGTCCAGTCCAGCCATCCTGACAGCTTCAAGCACTTTCACGACAGACTGATGCTTTGCGTTGCCGTCTGCGGCGATGATGACGGTTGGATTGCCATCTCCAATTTTTTCTGCACGCTGGCGCAGGACCTCAGCAAACTGTGGGGAAGGCAATGATCTGATGGCTTCTCCGTTGACTGCGATATGACCTTCCGCATCGATGGCGATATCCAGATTCTGCTGGCGTTCTGCCGCATTGTCGGCTGAGGCAACGGGCAGGGAAATCTGCAGTTCGGCGTATTTGCTGAATGTGGTGCTCACCATGAGGAAAATCAGCACGACCAGCAGCACATCAATGAAAGGAATCAGATTGATTTCCGGTGTGGTCTCAGCTGATCTGTTCCGACGGAAGTCCATGGTCAGCCTCAATCAGTCAGGACGGCGTAAGGAGAGGATGGCATCCAGCAGTTTGGATGCCTGAGCTTCCATCTGGATCAGGAAACTGTTGGAAAGTGCCTTGAAATGGCGGTAGAAAATCAGCGCTGGCATCGCAATCAGCAGCCCGAAGCCTGTGTTGTAGAGTGCGACAGA
>CAVJQJ010000186.1:0-22987 GCA_963651715.1 Anaerovoracaceae bacterium | reverse complement strand
ACAGAAATCCCATGTGCGAGTTGGGTTGGATTCATGCCGGAAGCGTTCTGGGCGCCAAAAATCTCAATCATGCCGACAACAGTGCCGAAAAGACCAAGAAGTGGCGATAACGTGGCAATCGTGCCCAATGTAGTCAGGAAACGTTCCATCTGGAGGCTGGCGATATGTCCCGCCTCTTCCATGGACTCTTTGATGTCTTCCTTGGACTGGTCTGCATGACGTAAACCCGCAGCCAGCACAACACCCAGCGGGGAGTTTGCTGCCAGCCGGTCAATCTGTTTTTCATCCATCTGCCCGTTCTTGAACTGTCGGATGGTCTGTTCCAGCAGCCCGTCAGGCAGAATCTTGCCCTTGCGGAGCGCGTTGAAACGTTCAATGACCAAAGCCAGTCCGATGATTGAGGCAATCAGCAGCAGCCAGATAGGCCATCCTGCAGACTGAAAGATATGGAACACAGATTCCTCCGTCGATGTCAGCTGATTGGCAGAAACCGTGTTCTGCCAGCCAAGCGGTCATTAAGCAGCGAGACGCTGTCTCAGATGGGCAATTGCTTCCTTGACGCGTTCTGGTGCGGTGCCACCGATATGGGCGCGTGCACTGACAGAGGCTTCCAGTGTCAGGGCACCCAGGACATCGGATTCAATCAGAGGAGAGAATTCACGCATCTGATCCAATGTCATGTCGCTCAGGTCGCAGTTATGTTCAACACAGAAACGGACAGCACGGGCAACCGCTTCGTGTGCGGCACGGAAAGGCAGGCCTTTCTTGACCAGATAGTCAGCGAGGTCGGTTGCGGTCGCAAAGCCCTGCAGAGCCGCCTGACGCATCATGTCAGGTTTCACGGTGATGGCGCTGACCATGTCCGCAAAGATACGCAGGGTATCGGAAACGGTGTCGATGGTGTCGAACAGCGGTTCCTTGTCTTCCTGATTGTCCTTGTTGTATGCCAGTGGCTGACCTTTCATCAACGTCAGCAGACCGATCAGATGACCATTTACACGGCCGGTCTTGCCACGTGCCAGTTCAGGCACGTCAGGGTTCTTCTTCTGAGGCATGATGGAAGAGCCGGTGCAGAAGCGGTCAGCGATATCGATGAAGCCGACGCGTGGGCTCATCCAGATGACCAGTTCTTCAGACAGGCGGGAGATATGGGTCATCACCAGGGAGGAAGCCGCGCAGAATTCAATGGCGAAGTCACGGTCGGAAACCGCATCCAGGGAGTTATGGCAGACATCTTCAAAACCCAGTGTCTTCGCAACACGTTCACGGTCGATCGGGAACGTCGTACCAGCCAGTGCAGCAGCACCCAGTGGCAGACGGTTCACACGCTTGCGGCAGTCGCGCATACGTTCAATATCACGGCAGAACATTTCTGCATAAGCCAGTAGATGGTGACCGAAAGTCACAGGCTGGGCAACCTGCATATGGGTGAAGCCAGGCAGGATGGTGTCGTAATGTTTTTCAGCCAGATTCGCCAGGGAATGGCACAGGTTCTGGAGCAGACCGTCGATATCATCGATTGCGGAGCGCAGGTATAGACGGATATCGGTTGCCACCTGGTCATTGCGGGAACGGCCGGTGTGCAGACGTTTACCGGCATCGCCGATCAGGTCGGTCAGACGGCGTTCGATGTTCATATGAACGTCTTCCAGACCGATGGACCAGTTGAACTGGCCAGCCTTGATTTCTTCCAGGATCTGGGCAAGACCGCGCTGGATGTCAGCCAGGTCCTGTTCCGTCAGGATCTTCTGTGCGCAGAGCATCTCTGCATGTGCCAGAGAGCCCTGGATATCGAAAGCCGCCATGCGTTTGTCAAAGGTGACAGATGCGGTGTAACGCTGAACGAGTTCATCGACTGGCTCGGAGAAACGGCCAGACCAGACCTCGCTTTTAATTGTTGAGTTTTTGTCCATAATGAAATCCATTTAAGTTAAGGCGATTATAGAACAAGCCTCCGAAAAGCTCGAATTTTGCAGACATAAAACGCAAAAATCCCTGCCGAAGCAGGGACTTTGCCGAAAAAACGGAATTATTCTTTCAGTTCACGGATAGCACCACGGTCAGCGGAAGCTGCGGTGGATGCGTAAACCTTCAGGGACTTGGAGACGACACGGGAACGGTTTGGTTTCCATGCGTCAGCGCCTTTAGCTTCCATCTTCGCACGGCGTGCAGCCAGTTCTTCGTCGCTGACGCGCAGCTGGATGGTACGTGCCGGGATGTCGATATCAATCATATCGCCTTCTTCAATCAGGCCGATTGCACCGCCGGATGCTGCTTCAGGAGAAGCATGACCGATCACCAGACCGGAGGAACCGCCGGAGAAACGGCCGTCGGTGAACAGTGCGCAGGATTTACCCAGTCCCTTGGACTTGATGTAAGAGGTTGGGTACAGCATTTCCTGCATGCCAGGACCGCCCTTAGGACCTTCATAGCGGACGATGATGACATCACCTGGGTTGATCTTGTCGCCGAGGATGGCTTCAACCGTGTCTTCCTGGCTTTCGAAGATACGAGCCTTGCCGGAGAAGACGAAGATGCTTTCATCAACCCCTGCAGTTTTCACGATACAGCCGTTTTCAGCGATGTTGCCGAACAGGACAGACAGGCCGCCTTCAACCGTGTAGGCATGTGCCAGATCACGGATACAGCCACCGGTGCGGTCCTTGTCCAGATCTGCGTGGCGTTTGTCCTGGGAGAATGGTTCAACGGTACGGACACCACCAGGTGCTGCCTTGTAGAAGGTTTCAACAGCTGGGTCGTTGCTGGTGATGATGTCGAATTTTGCGATTTCCTCGCCGATGGTGCCGCCATTGACGGTGCCACAGGAAGGGTCAATCAGACCTGCACGGTTCAGTTCGCCCATGATGCCGATGATGCCGCCTGCACGGTGGACGTCTTCAACATAGTAGTCATGGGTGGATGGTGCGACCTTGCAGATACAAGGAATCTTGCGGGAGACACGGTCGATATCTGCCATGGTGAAATCGACACCGCCTTCGTTTGCGATTGCCAGCAGATGCAGTACGGTATTGGTGGAGCCGCCCATTGCAACGTCCAGAGCCATCGCATTTTTCAGAGCCGCCTTGGTCACGATGGAACGTGGCAGGACAGATGCATCGTCTTTTTCGTACCATGCACGGGTGATTTCAACGATTCTGCGGGCAGCCTGCAGGAACAGTTCCTTACGGTCAGCGTGGGTTGCCAGCATCGTGCCGTTGCCTGGCAGTGCCATACCCAGAGCTTCCATCAGGCAGTTCATGGAGTTTGCGGTGAACATACCGGAGCAGGAACCGCAGGTTGGACATGCGCAGCGTTCGTAGTCGTCAACCAGTTCATCGCTGTTGTTAGGGTCACCGGCCTGGATCATCGCATCGATCAGGTCAACACGGATGACCTTTTCGCCTGGGATGACAGCAGTCAGCTTGCCAGCTTCCATTGGACCACCGGAAACCATGATGGTTGGGATATTCATGCGCATCGCAGCCATCAGCATCCCTGGGGTGATCTTGTCGCAGTTGGAGATGCAGATCATCGCATCGGCACAGTGGGCTTCAACCATGTATTCGATGGAGTCAGCGACCAGTTCACGGTGTGGCAGGGAATACAGCATACCGCCGTGACCCATAGCGATACCGTCATCGATTGCGATCGTGTTGAATTCCTTAGCGACACCGCCTGCCTTTTCGATTTCACGGGCAACCATCTGACCCATGTCTTTCAGGTGGACATGACCTGGGACAAACTGGGTGAAAGAGTTGACGACAGCGATGATAGGTTTGTTTTCGAAATCACCGTCTTTCATACCGGTTGCACGCCACAGCGCACGTGCACCCGCCATATTTCTTCCGTGGGTGGAAGTCCATGAACGATAACGAGGCATTTATATCTCCGAATCTGATTTGATTTTATTTAACTACCGAGCAAAAAGGTCTGCTGGCCGTGTCCCAAAAGGTTGACACTTCTGAACACTAAATGGGCTATTATATAGCACTATTGTTTTAACAGATTTAAAAGACGGTCAATCCGTCCACTCATTATCATGTTGGTTCATCCATTACCGGATCCTGTTGCTTTCCGTATCGGCTCGTTCGGCGTGCATTGGTACGGCCTGATGTACATGGTCGGGTTCATCGCATTTGTCCTGCTTGGCAAAATCCGGGTCAAGCGGCCTCAGTACCAGCGTCAGGGCTGGGTTTCCAGTGATCCTGACGACATGCTGTTCTACGGTGTCCTCGGTGTCATTGTCGGTGGCCGTCTCGGCGAAGTGCTGTTTTATGGTCCTGTCTATTTCATGAATCACCCGCTTGAGATCTTCGAAGTCTGGAAAGGCGGGATGTCCTACCACGGCGGGCTCATCGGGACACTGATTGCCGCATGGATCTGGGCAAGAAAGAAAAAACGGAACTTTCTGGATGTCCTTGATTTCGGTATTCCCTGCGTGACAGTCGGTTACATCGCCGGCCGTCTGGGCAACTTCATCAATGCGGAACTGCCGGGGCGTGTCGCTTCACCGGACCTGCCTTGGGCAATGATCTGGCCAAATGTCGATATGCTGCCACGCCATCCATCGCCGCTGTACCAGATGATGGTCGATGGGGTGCTGGTCTTCATCATCATGTGGATCTATGCGTGGAAAGAACGTCCACGTGGTGCCGTCACTGGTCTTTACCTGATGCTGGCAGGCGGTGCCCGTTTCTTCACCGAATACTTCCGTACCCCTGACTATGAAGTCAATCTGGGTGTGTTCACCATTTCCGCAGGGCAGATGCTCTCCGTGCCAATGATTGTTGTCGGTTTCCTCATCTTCTGGTGGGCGTACAAGAAAAACATCACCACCTTGAACAACTTTGTGTGAGTGCGTCGCACACCAAACAGAACAGTCTGTCGGATGGACAGGCTGTTTTGCTATGGATTGCTGGTTCGCAGACAGGATTCAGTCATCCTCGAAATCGGGCAGGTCACCCTTGATGACCTGACGGATGATGTTGCCGGGAAATCCCCGCTGCTGCAGGAAACGGATCTGCTTCGCCTTCTCCAGCAGTGTTTCAGGTGGTTTGCCAAACTTCCGTTCCCAGAGCGTGAAAGCCCGCTGCAGCTCCGTCTCTTTCAGTGTCTCCGTGATCTCCTGGATGACAGCCCCTGCCAGATGATGGTCCTGCAGTTCGTACAGGATGCGGCGGCTGCCATAACGTGACGACTTGCGTCGGGCAAACGCCTCGGCAAAGCGCTCCTCGGACAGGAAACCTTTCTCCTGAAGCCATGCTATCACTTCGTCGAGATCATCCCCGTCTTCGACATAAGGCCGCAGCTTGGCGGCAAGTTCCCGGGCGCTGTGTTCCCGGGTCGCGAGGAAACGCAGGGCGCGTGCCTTCAGGGAGGGCTTCTGCTTCATAGACTGCTTTCAGAAACGGTTTCCATCCGGCACATCACACCATCAGGCTTCAGCGTCGTCTTCGGTGACCTCTGGCATCGCATCGATGCCTTTGGCGATGCGGACCTTGTTCTCAATCTCACGGGCCAGCGCAGGATTGTCTTTCAGGTAATTGCGGACATTGTCCTTGCCCTGTCCCAGACGTTCGCCGTTGTAGCTGTACCAGGAGCCGGATTTCTCAACAATCTTCGTATCGACGCCCAGATCGATGATTTCGCCTTCGCGGGAAGTTCCTTCACCGTACAGGATATCGAAAGTGGTTTCCTTGAATGGAGGCGCCATCTTGTTCTTCACAACCTTCACACGGGTTTCGTTACCGATGATGGTGTCACCCTGTTTGATGGAACCGGTACGGCGGATATCCATACGGACAGAAGAATAGAACTTCAGTGCGTTGCCGCCGGTGGTGGTTTCAGGGCTGCCGAACATCACACCGATCTTCATACGGATCTGATTGATGAAAATCACAGTTGTGTTGGTTTTCTTGATGGTTGCGGTCAGTTTGCGCAGTGCCTGGGACATCAGACGAGCCTGCAGACCTGGGAGAGAGTCACCCATGTCACCTTCGATTTCTGCTTTTGGTGTCAACGCTGCCACCGAGTCGATGACCACCAGATCGACACCGCCGGAACGGACCAGCGCATCGGTGATTTCCAGTGCCTGTTCACCGGTATCCGGCTGGGAAATCAGCAGTTCATCCAGCTTGACGCCCAGCTTCTGGGCATAACCGACATCCAATGCGTGTTCTGCATCGATGAAGGCACAGGTACCACCGTCTTTCTGCATTTCCGCAATCGCCTGCAGCGTCAGGGTTGTCTTACCGGAAGATTCAGGACCGTAGATTTCCACCACACGGCCACGTGGCAGACCGCCGATACCCAGGGCGATATCCAGCCCCAGCGAGCCAGTCGAGACAACGGGCACTTTTTCAACCACAACACCGGGTGCCATGCGCATGACAGAACCCTTGCCAAACTGTTTTTCAATCTGTGCAAGCGCAGCAGACAGAGCTTTGTTTTTTTCTTCCTTGGAAGCAGATTTGTTATCGTCCATGAGAGCCTTTCAAGTGATGAACAGCACATATTATCAATTTCACTGGCTGTATATAA
Source organism: Anaerovoracaceae bacterium (assembly GCA_963651715.1). Lineage (GTDB taxonomy): Bacteria > Pseudomonadota > Gammaproteobacteria > Burkholderiales > Burkholderiaceae_D > Oxalobacter. The sequence continues at coordinate 16,447 of CAVJQJ010000186.1, read as the reverse complement.
TAACAGGTATTCAATCAAAAAGTATTTTTTTCGAAAGAAATGTCAAAAAATGCCACAGTCCGTCCTGTCGGCGAAAGGACACGGTTTTTGCTATAATGGCCATGCAGTTTTGGTAAATGTATCTGTAATCTGTATCATCTGTACGTCACTATGCCGTTACCGTTAGCCACAACCCCTCGGGTGTTGAAGCATACCCGAACAATCAGAGTTCAATTTTTCCTCCGGGAAGATGGTTTTTGGGATATTGATGCCCGATTCACGGACATCAAGACACACGAACTGTTGCTGTCACGGGTGGTGATTCCTGCGAAACGGCCACTGCACGATATGTGGATGCGTCTGACCGTCAACCCTCAGGGGACCGTCATTGATGCCCACATCGCTTTTGATGAAGTCCCATTCGAAGGCTTCTGCGAACGCATCCATTCCCGCTACTCCAAACTGGTCGGCCTCAACATCCTGCATCATTTCCGTCATGGCGTCCATGAACGGTTCGGTGGTCTGGACGGCTGTACCCACATGAACGAGATTGCGGAAGCGATTCCATCCGTTGCGATGCAGGTCTTTGTCTTCGGTGAGGAAGAAGCTCGCCTGAAAGCCGCGTTCCAGAAAGAAGACGAACGTCCTTTCAACATGGACCTGTGCCACTGCATGGACTCCAAGGGACCGGCTGTCCTGCGTTTCTATCCAGAATGGTACGGCACCGTCAAAGGCGACAAGAAAAAACCTGCTTAAGACGTTCCAACGTCTGCCTGGCTGATCACCGTGGACGAATTCACCGACATCACCCGCCCATCCATCCTGTCATCCGCTGTCGCGAACAGGAGCGTCCTGACCGTCAGTGAGCTGAATCAGGTGGTCTCCCATCTGCTCGAAACCAGTTTCCCACTCCTCTGGATCTCCGGTGAGGTCTCCAGTTTCACCCGTGCCGCTTCAGGCCACTGGTATTTCACCCTCAAGGACAACGGCTCACAGATCCGGGCTGTCATGTTCCGTGGACGTGCGCGTCTGGCAGGATTCACCCCGAAACTGGGCGACCGCATCGAAGTGCGGGCAACACTGTCGCTGTACATGGCAAGAGGGGAATTCCAGCTCAATGTCGAAGCCATCCGTCATGCCGGGGCAGGCAACCTGTACGAAGCCTTCCTCAAGATGAAAGCACGGCTCGAGGCGGAAGGCCTTTTCGACCGGGAACGCAAACAGCCACTGCCATCCTTCGTCAAGACCGTCGGTGTCGTGACAAGCCCACAGGCGGCGGCATTGCGCGATGTCATGACCACCCTTGCCAGACGGGCGCCTCACATCAACGTCATCCTCTATCCTGCCCCTGTGCAGGGTGCTGATGCCGCAGAGAAAATCGCCCAGGCAATCGAGACGGTTTCCGAACGGGCGGAATGTGATATCCTCATTGTCTGTCGTGGTGGTGGCAGCCTTGAAGACCTCTGGAGCTTCAACGAAGAACCGGTTGCGAGAGCCATCGCTGCCTGCCAGATACCTGTGATTTCCGGGGTCGGTCATGAAACCGATACCACCATCACCGATTTTGTGGCTGATGTCCGTGCACCAACGCCAACCGGGGCTGCTGAAATAGTCTCTGAAAGCCGGGAAGATCTGCTCGGACAGTTGGAGGATATCGCCGTCCGCATGATGCGTTCCGTCAATAGAAAGATGCAGGACGCCATGCAGCATACCGATATGCTCTCCCGTCGGTTGGTCAGTCCGGCTGCGCGGATCAAGCATGAACGGATGCGGATTGAGTCACTGTCCGTCCGTCTTACCAAGACTTTCGACCAACAGAGGATGGCATCCAGACATCAGCTGTCTGGATTGCTCATGCGGTTGTCCGCCTGCCAGCCGGATGTCCAGCAGCCACGGGCGCACCTGAAAAACCAGTCGGAACGGTTGGTTGCGGCGATGAACAGCACCCTGTCAGGCAAACGTCAGCAGACCGTTTCCCTGTCCTCACAGCTAGAACTGCTGAATCCACAGCGGATATTGGACCGGGGCTATGCCATCATGCAGGACGAACAGGGCAGGATCATCCGTTCCCCATCCGACATTCCTGTGAAGAAACCGGTTTCCGTCCAGCTGGCAGAAGGCGGGGCAGAAATCGTCGTCAGCACCGTCCAGCCGACACTCTCCTGAAATCAGACCTCATCCACCTCGAACAATGCCCGGTACTGGCGCATCGCATAGCGGTCTGTCATGCCTGCGATATAGTCAGCTACCCGTCTTGCGCGTCTGCGGTCATTGCCATCCGGCACCCGGTACTCATCGGACAGCAGCTGAGGTTCCGCCATGAAGATATTGAAGAGATCCCGGACAATCCGTCTTGCCTTGCTGGTATTGCGGTTCACCAGATAGTGGCGGTAGAGATGCTTGAACAGGAAATCCTTGAGATCGGAGGCATCCTTTGCCATCCGGTCGGAGAAAGCGATCAGCGTCGGCAGGTTCCGGACATCCTCAACCGACTTCGGCGCGGCATCCTGGATCCGTTTCAGGGACGTGGACGAGAGATCCTCGATCAGCGCACCGATCATCCGGCGGACCGTCTCATGCACCCCACGGCGTTCAGGAATATCCGGCATCAGCTGATGCACCTGATGCCAGTATCGTGCGAACAGCTCGACCTCCTCGAGCTGGGACAGAGCCAGCAGCCCTGAGCGGAGACCGTCATCCACATCATGGTTGTTATAAGCGATCTCATCCGCCACATTGGCGATCTGCGCTTCCAGGGAAGGGCGTTGATTCAGGAAGAAACGCTCACCCACATCCCCGAGCTTCGCCGCCAGCTCCAGCGAACAGTGCTTCAGGATCCCCTCACGGGTCTCAAACGTCAGGTTCAGCCCATTGAACGGGCCATAACGCTCTTCCAGCTGGTCAACCAGCCTCAGGCTCTGAATATTGTGCTCAAAACCGCCATAACCCTGCATGCAGGTGTTCAGCGCATCCTGGCCAGCGTGGCCAAAAGGGGTATGTCCCAGATCATGGGCAAGGGAAATCGCTTCTGTCAGGTCCTCATCCAGATTCAGACGTCTGGCGACCGAACGGGCAATCTGTGCGACCTCAATCGAATGGGTCAGGCGGGTACGGAACAGGTCTCCCTCATGGTTGATGAAAACCTGCGTCTTGTATTCGAGTCTGCGGAAAGCCCCGCAGTGGACAATCCGGTCACGGTCACGCTGATAAGGTGAACGCGCCGGATCGGCAGTCTCCTGATGGTGACGTCCACGGGAAGTCTCGGCGTTGCAGGCATAAACAGCGGTTTCCTTGACTCCCATATCCGTCTCCTTTTCTCAATCAGGCTTTCTTGCAGGCATCCAGCGTTTCGTAAAGCATTTCCTGCGGCACTTTCGTGATGACCGTCTCGCCCAGTTTCTTCAGCAGGACGAACTGGATCTCACCGCCGATATTCTTCTTGTCGACCCGCATCAGGTTCACCCACTGGTCATTCGGCATATCCGGCGCCACATCCGGCAGATTCGCCTTCTTCACCAGCGCCTGGATCCGGTCAACGGTTTCCTGGTCCAGCAAGCCCAACCTGCGGGAAAGATCCGCTGCCATGACCATGCCACAGCCGACCGCCTCACCATGCAGCCATGTGCCAAACCCCATCCCCGCTTCAATCGCGTGGGCGAAGGTATGGCCGAAATTCAGGATCGCGCGTACCCCGGTGCTTTCCTTCTCATCCTGACGGACAACATCCGCCTTGATTTCACAGGAACGCTTGATCGCATACGCCAAAGCCTGATGGTCACGTGCGCGCAGCTTGTCCGCATTGTTTTCCAGCCATGCAAAGAACTCAGGATCGACAATACAGCCATACTTGATCACCTCAGCCATCCCGGCGGACAGCTCATTGTCAGGCAGGGTACCCAGTGTTGAGGTATCGGCGATCACCGCTTCCGGCTGATAGAACGCCCCGATCATGTTCTTGCCCAGTGGATGGTTGATGCCGGTCTTGCCACCGACAGAGGAATCCACTTCAGACAGCAGCGTCGTTGGCACCTGCACAAATGGCACGCCACGCATGAAACTTGCCGCCGCATAACCGGTCATATCCCCGATGACACCGCCACCCAATGCGGCAAGCGTTGTCTTCCGGTCACATTTGCTCGTCATCAGGAAGTCGAAGATCTTCATCAGGCTTTCCCAGTTCTTTTCTTTCTCGCCGTCAGGCAGCACCAGGGAAATCACCTCCTTGCCCGCCTTCTTCAGGGAGTCGGTCAGCCGGTCCAGATAAAGCGGAGCGACCACATCATTGGTGATGATGGCAATCTTCTTGCCCTTGATGGATTTCTTCAGCAGGCCGATATTCTTCAGCAGACCTGCGCCGATCTCAATTGGATAACTGCGTTCACCCAGTTCCACCTTGAGACGCTGTTTCTTCTGTTCTTGCATGCTTTTGCCTTTATTCTGACCATTGGCAGGTTTTTTCCCGAGCCTGTCGGTCACCCCTTTCTTCTGAAAACCCCTGAGCTGTTTGGCGATCGACTGGACCATCGCATGGACATTCGGACGGCCCGTATCCACGATGATGTCGGCGACCTCGCGGTACATCGGGTCACGCTGGCGGGACAACGCTTCCAGCTTTGCCCGTTTGTCCGGCGTCTGGAGCAGGGGACGTGTCTTGTCATACTGTGTCCGCTTCAGGATATTGCTGACACTGGCGCGCAGGAAAATGACAATCCCCCGGGACTTCAGATGTTTCCGGTTTTCCGGTTTCAGGATAGAACCACCGCCGGTCGCCAGCAGGATGCCCTTCTGGGCGGTCAGCTCGTCGATCATCTCCATCTCGCGCTGACGGAAACTGTCTTCCCCCTCGATCTCGAAGATCCAGGAAACCGTGGCACCGGTCTTGGCCTCGATCTCCTGGTCGGAATCGACGAAACGGAGCCCAAGCCGTTTGGCAAGCAGCTTGCCCACGGTTGTTTTGCCGGAGCCCATCAGCCCGACAAGAAAAATGTTCGGTTGCATAAAAAGTAAAGAATTCTTTCAGATAGTGCTGACTATATCAGATGAACTGCAAGTTTCCAATTTGGCACTTTTCTGACAGATAGGGGATTGAAGCGCTTATTCGTTACAAAAAATTAAAGGTTTACCGTGATAAGCATGCTAGATTGACGCATAATCCATTTATTGTTTTTTGAATCTGGACAGCATGTTTAATCGTAATCGGGGTATGACCCCACCTGAAGGGGAACCACCACAGGAACCACAGGAGAAAAACGGTCGCCGTCGTGGACTCATGTTCTGGTTGGGGACCATATTTGGCGGGGGCGCCCTGTTCGGCGCACTCATGATCGGCATCATCGTCGCTGTCATCTACCCGCAGCTGCCATCCATGGAAAAACTCACGGACTACCGTCCGAAGATGCCACTGCGTGTCTACACCTCCGACAACGTCCTGCTCGCTGAATTCGGGGACGAACGCCGTAAATTTGTCCCGATCCAGAAAATACCAGACAAACTCAAGAAAGCCGTCATCGCCATTGAAGACAGCCATTTCTACGAACACGGCGGTATCGACTACCTCGGTATCCTGCGTGCGGCCGTCAACAACATGCTGGGCAGAGCCCGTCAAGGGGCATCCACCATCACCCAGCAGGTCGCCAAGAACTTCTTCCTCTCCAGTGAGCAGACGCTCAAACGCAAGCTCTATGAAGCCGTGCTGGCCTACAAGATTGAACGCGCCCTTCCAAAGGACAAGATCCTCGAGCTCTACATGAACCAGATCTATCTGGGACAGCGTGCCTTCGGCTTCGGTATGGCCGCACAGACCTACTTCGGCAAAGAACTGCAGGACATCACCCTCGCAGAAGCCGCCATGCTGGCAGGGCTGCCAAAAGCCCCAACCGCCAACAACCCGGTCAAGAATTATCCCCGGGCTAAACAGCGTCAGGAATACATCTTGCTGCGTATGAAAGAACTCGGCTACATCAATGAACAGGAATACCAGCAGGCCGTCAGCGAAAAAGTCGCCATCGTCACCCAGAAAGAAGAGAAAAACGTCCATGGGGAATATGCGGCTGAAATGGTCCGTCTGATGGTCTACCAGCAGTACGGTGATGCCACCTACACCAGTGGTATGAACGTCTACACCACCATCTCCAGCAAGAACCAGGAAGCGGCCTACCGTGCCATCCGCCGTGGTGCAATCGACTATGACCGCCGCCATGGCTACCGTGGTCCAGAAGCGTTCATCAAATTCCCTGCGGGCAACGAACTGCCAGACAACGTCAAGGAAGAACTCGAAAAACATCCAAGCACCGACGGCTTCACCACCGCCCTCGTCATGGATGCCTCACCATCCGTCGTCCACGCCATGCTGATTGACGGCAGTGTCGCCACCATCTCCGGCAACGGGCTGAAATTCGCCGTATCCTGCCTGGGCAGAGGCGGTGAGAAACAGCTCAAACGCGGTTCCGTCATCCGTATCGGTGGCCTGAACGGCGAATGGGCAATCACCCAGCTCCCACAGATCCAGGGTGCTTTGGTCTCCCTCAGCCCAAGCGACGGTGCCATCCGTGCACTCGTCGGTGGGGTCGACTTCGCCAACGGACAGTTCAACCATGCCACCCAGGCATGGCGTCAGCCGGGTTCCTCCTTCAAGCCATTCATCTACTCAGCTGGGCTGGAAAAAGGGTTCGCCCCTCAGAGCATCATCAACGATGCACCGGTCTCCTTCCCAAGTGGTGGCTCGGAATGGACACCAAAGAACTTTGACAACGTCTACGATGGTCCAATCACCATGCGCCGTGGGCTGATGAAATCCAAGAACATGGTCTCCATCCAGATCCTGAACACCATCGGCACCACCTTCGGTCAGGACCATGCGTCACGGTTCGGCTTCGACTATGACAAACTGCCATCCGACCTCTCACTGGCATTGGGTGCGGCAACCGTCACCCCACTGCAAATGGCATCCGCCTACGCCATCTTTGCGAACGGCGGCTACCGCGTCAGACCATACCTGATCACCTCGATCACCGACTACAAAGGCAACGTCCTGTCACAGGCACATCCTGACCAGCCGTTCAACGAAGCCAACCGTGCCATCGATGCCCGGAATGCCTTCATCATGGACAGCCTGATGAAAGGCGTCGTCCAGAGCGGTACCGCCGCCCGTGCAGGCAAAGAACTGGGCAGACACGACCTCGCCGGCAAGACCGGGACCACCAACGACTCCCACGACACCTGGTTCGCCGGCTACCAGCAGCACCTTGTCGCCGTCGTCTGGTTCGGCTTTGACCAACCTAAGAACATGGGTGGCCATGAAACCGGTGGTTCATTGGCTGTTCCTGTCTGGATCGATTACATGCGTGTTGCCCTGGCAGGACTGCCGCCTGAAAACCGTCCGGTCCCAGAAGGCGTCGTAACCATCAACGGCGACTACTACTACTCCGAATACCCACCGAGTGAGATCCATACCTGCGTCGGTGGTGGATGTAGCAGCAGTATCCTCAGGCCGATGGCGACGGAGTATGACGGCATCTGATAGGGATATGTTATAGTGCCAGTTTTTGCACCTGATGGCAGGTGACTGGACTGGCCCAGAAGGAACAACTGATGAATCTGTTTCGATTGATGAAAACCGTGGCGCTGCTCGTGGTGGCAGTCGCCAGCTTGGGTGCCTGTGGACAGAAAGGTCCTCTGCTCCCGCCACCTAAGAACACCCCTCCGCAGGTCGTGACACCGATCATCCTGCCGGGTGAAGCAGACACCGAAGATAAGGTGGATGAAGCAGACGCTGACGCCGTAGGTGAACCTGTCACCCAACCGGAAGCACGGGATACTGATACGTCGAAGACAGCAGACCCATCGCCCCGTCCACAGGATGGACAGGATCAGCCACAGGACAATGATGATAAACCTGCTGATGACAAATCAGCCGGCATCGGCAACGTGATTGTTGAAGAAAAACAGCCAGCCAAGGAAGCAGGACTGTCGGATACCCCATACCGTGCGGTTGAACGTGAGTCCGATGAAACCCCATTAGGCATCCTGCCTCACACCACCCGGCACACCCCGCTGAACGCCACCACGCGGAAAAAATAACAGCGGCGGGATAACAGAACACAAACGAGATTAGGAAGATGACTACAGAACATTTCGCATATAACGGCGACAACCTCATGGCAGAGGGCGTTGCACTGGATGCTGTCGCAGAACAGTTCGGCACCCCCGTCTATGTCTACTCAAAGGCAGCCTTCACCGACCATCTGGGCCAGTACGTTGAAACCGCTAAAAAATACGAAAACGCCAACCTGCGTGGACTGACATGCTACTCCGTCAAGTCCAACTCCAACATCGCCATCCTGAACATCCTCGCCAAACAGGGCGCAGGTTTTGACATCGTCTCCGGTGGCGAACTGGCACGTGTCATTGCGGCAGGCGGCGATCCACACAAAGTCATCTACTCCGGTGTCGGCAAGACCGAAGCGGAAATCCGCTACGCCCTCGAACAGGACATCCTCTGCTTCAACGTCGAATCCGCATCCGAACTCAAACGCATCAACGCAGTCGCAGGCGACATGGGCAAGAAAGCCCGCATCTCCTTCCGTGTGAACCCGGACGTCGATGCCAAGACCCATCCATACATCTCCACCGGTCTGAAGAAAAACAAATTCGGCATCCCATTCGAAGAAGTCCTGCCAACCTACGCAGTCGCCAACGCACTGCCAAACATTGAAGTCACCGGCATCGACTGCCATATCGGCTCCCAGCTGCTTGACGATGCCCCACTGCTCGAAGCACTCGACAAAATCATCAACCTCGTCAACCAGCTCGCAGACATGGGCATCGCACTCTCCCATATCGACATCGGTGGCGGTATCGGCATCACCTACCATGATGAAAAACCCGTTGCAGTCGCCGACTATCTGGGCAGAGTCTTCACCCGCATCAGCGAATGGCAGAAAGCCCATTGCCCAGACCGTCAGATCACCGTCATGTTTGAACCAGGCCGTTCCATCTCTGGCAACGCCGGCATCCTGCTGACCCGTCTGCAGTACCTCAAGACCAACTCCGGCAAACACTTCGCCATCGTCGATGCCGGTATGAACGACCTCATGCGCCCATCCCTCTACGAGGCTTATCATGGTGTAGAACCTGTCCTCAAACGGGATATCCCAGCGCAGAAATACGAAGTCGTCGGTCCAATCTGCGAATCCGGTGACTGGCTCGCAAGAGACCGTGAACTCGCTGTTCAGGAAGGCGACCTCCTCGCCCTGATGAGCGCAGGCGCATACGGCATGTCCATGGCATCCAACTACAACACCCGTGGCAGAGCCGCTGAAGTGCTCGTTGACGGCGACAAAGTCCATCTGATCCGCAGACGCGAAACCCCTGCAGACCAGTACGCACTCGAAACCATCATCGATTGTTAGAAACAGTTCCCCGTCACACGATGGGGAGCGCAGAAAAACTGAGGAACCGAAAGACCATGTCAAAACTCTGGCAGGCCTGCTTCTTTACCACCATCAACCACCTGCGAGAACTGCCGCAGCTGGACGTGCCGGAAATCGCATTTGTCGGGCGTTCCAATGCCGGCAAATCATCCGCCATCAACATTCTGTGCAATCAGAAAGGGCTCGCCTACGCATCCAAGACCCCGGGGCGGACACAGTTCCTCAACTTCTTCTCCATCGGTGGTGCCCACCCGGCCCAGCACCGCAAAGACCCAACCGACGTCTCCAAGATCGAGATGTTCGTCGTTGACCTCCCGGGCTACGGCTATGCAGAAGTCGCACACACCTCCAAAGACCACTGGAACCAGCTCTTGGGCGACTACCTCATGCAGCGTTCCCAGCTCAGAGGCGTCGTGCTCATGATGGACTCCCGCCACCCCTTCCAGAAACTCGACACCAAACTCGTCGAATGGTTCTGGGGTACCGGGAAACCCATCCACGTCCTGCTCACCAAGGCAGACAAACTCAACCGCAGTGAAGCCGCGCAGGCGCTCAAACTCACCCATACCGTCCTCAACAGCTACGTCGACGCCCAGGGACAGCACTTCCCATTCTCGGCACAGCTCTTCTCATCCGTGGACCGTACAGGCGTAGATGAAGCCACCAAACTCATCCTCGACTGGGCAGGTGTACCCGACCTGCCGGCTGCTGAAAAACCAAAACCAGCGGCAAAGACCGGCTACCAGTACACACCGGGCAAGTCGACCAAAAAGAAAAAACCTTATCGGAAAGGCTTCTGATAAGACATGAGCGGTCAGATATCATACGGACAGGAAGTCCTGCGTAAAAGCGTCCATCTCAGCTCACTCTGGATGGTTGTCGCCATCGGTTTCCTGCCATGGATCGTGAACATCGTCCTCTTCTCCGTCCTGCTCATCGGCTGCATCATCACCGAATACGGCAACCATAAGAAATGGAAACTCTTCACCATGACCTATGGCGCGCTCTTCAACCGCATGCTGCGGGACAAGGAAAAACAGGAAAAATTCCGCCTGAGCGGAGCCCCTTACCTCATCGGTGCGGCACTCCTCAGCGTCGTCCTCTTTCCGACCGTCACCGCCATGACCGCATTCGCCGTCATGCTCATCGGTGACACCGTTGCCGCCCTCATCGGCAGACGCTTCGGAAAACACAAAATCAACATGGGCACCAAGAGCCTCGAAGGCAGCCTGGCATTCTGTGCCGCAGGCTGGGCCATCGTCGTGTTCTTCTTCCTCGTCTATAGCCAGCCACTTTACTTCCTGCTGGCAGGCATCGTCGGCGTCATCGTCGCCGCCTTCGCAGAAGCCTATGAAAACCGCATCGGCCTCGACGACAACTTCTCCATCCCACTGGCCGTCGGCATCTGCATCGACATCGTCAGACTGATGATCTAATCATTCCCAAGGCTTTCCTGCTACAGACTTTCTAATAAAACTGCTTTTCTTAGAAGGTTTGTCGCATGCTGTGTAAAGTATGTTTTACACAAGCGTCCAAAATACTCAGTGTGTAAAGTATGTTTTACACCGTTGGCTGATTCGATAGACTGGCAACCACTCCATCATCACCCGGTTATCTGTTGACTCTGCTTAAAGTAAGTGAGTGGTTACTTGCGTTGCTTCTGATGCTGACCTATGCAGAGCGCCTTACACATCAAATAGCGCCTTGACCATCGCAAAACATCAGCCACGGGCAGACCAGGGACTGTGCAGCCGGGGATGATGGTTCAGAGGCGTCCGAGGGAGAAAGACAAAAAAAATACCGCCTTCGAAGTGTGTGGGAAGAAGGCAGCATCAAGTGGGACGGTAAAAGGAATGATTCCAATGTCTCAAAGAGACAAATCAATAATAGCTGTTTTACTGCCAGTCATTAAGCCATAAAAACAGAACATCAGTTTAAAAAAACAATAGATTAAAAAAGACAGCCATGGCATCAGTGCCACGGCCGTCTCCAGAAAGTGTCTATGCTCCCACCCAGCATTTTTATACTATCCGTAAATAGTGTTAATTTGAAGCCTATTGGTTACATATGTTGTCGATGGACGACATATTGTCATGCGTTGGTCCTGTCAGTCTGAAGACTTCATCTCCTTCTCAAACCGGAAATAACTGGCGAGCCAGGGAATCTCCTGCTGCGGCACACTGTCATCCCAATGTCTTGGATTGAAAAACTCCACAATCCTGAAGCCGCACCTGTTCACATAAAAATGGATGTTCCGCTGCTCGAAATAAGGCGTTACCGTGATCCACTTCTTCGTCTTTGGATAACGCTGCTCAATCGTCCGCCACACCTGAAGTCCCAGCCCCAGATTATTGAAACGCTCCTTGATGAACAGCAGATCCAGCGAGTTCACCTGCGTCACTAGGTCAATCACCACCACAACACCGCCCACGTACTCACCCTGATAGACAACCTGAAAAGACTCCGCGCCTGGCGTCTGGATCGACCCATCCACCTCCTCGAACGAAATCACCTCGCCCTGTCCGCCGAAAGCCCTCGCCGGTGCAATTGCAAAAGACGCCTGAAGGTCCGCGATGAAAACCGATTTGTCCTTCTCCTGCAGAGGCACTAGTTCAATAGTCCTGCCCATATTCCTTTAAAACTTTGTGCTTATATCCTGATTATTGATGCCAATAGCCCAGATTCCAGAAATCCATTAGCCCAAATTCAGACTTTTCATTAGCCTAGATTCCAGAAAACGATTAGCCCAAATTTGTCGATGCAACAGCACATATTCAGATTTCCCATCAGCCGATATTCTGGATATTCATCAACTCCCATTCAGGAAAAAACGGCATTTCAACGCATTGGTTGATGACACTATCCGTAACGGTAATGTATGAAAAATATCAGTTTATTCAATTATCTATATCACACCGATGTAACATAAAGTAAAATAAAACCATCTAACTGTTCTTTCCCTCCCATCTTATCGTATCAGGAGTACCCCATGTTCTGGAATTACACCCAGCCGGTTACGATCCGTTTCGGTAATGGACGCATCAGCGAACTCGGCAAAGAAATACTCAGCCTCGGCGGCAACCGCGGCATCCTCATCACGTCCCGGTCCTTTGAAAAACGCGGCATCCTCCAAGAGCTCATCATGGACATCAACCCGCTCATCAAAGTCACCTACGGCAAAGTCAGTCCAAAACCCGACATCAGCGAATGTGAAGACTGCGTCCGGCTCATCCGGGAAAACCAGTGCGACTTCGTCGTCGCACTCGGTGGCGGCAGTGTACTCGACTGCGCCAAAGCCGCCGTCGTCTTTGCGAAAGGCAACCAGCCACCCCGCGACTACCTGCATGACGGCGCCGCACTGCCCACCACACGGCTCTCCCTCATCGCTGTACCGACAACCGCCGGGACAGGGAGTGAAATCAGCAGCGTCACCGTCCTCTCAGACCATACCAAGGGCATCAAGAAACCCCTGGCGGGCATCCGGCATCTCAAGAGAGCATCTCTACAAAGCATTGGCGCCCGACGGCAACCCAAGCTACAAGACACTCTGTGCCGTACTCGATGCACTTGGCTTGCGATTCAGAATCGAAAGAAAGCCAATCACCGAAGAAGCGCATATCTAAAGTCACAGACCACACAAACAAAAAGGGGAGCATCAAGCTCTCCATTTTCATCGATATTGACTGGTGATTGATCAGTCAACAGCAACCATCACGCTGGAAGCCTTGATCACAGCATAAGCCTTGCCACCGACCTTCAGGCCCAGATTCTTTGCGGAAGTGGTGGTGATGGAAGAAACAATCTTTTCGCCGCCGGCGATTTCAATCGTGACTTCGGTAGAAACAGGGACTTCCTTCAGGGCGATGACCTTGCCTTCGATGCAGTTGCGTGCGGAAATTTTCATGGTTGTAATCCTTCCTTGATAAAAAACGACGGACCCAATATGTCCTGAACGCCATTATCCCGTAAAACGACTGGTAAAAAAGGAAAAAATCAATGACTTACAAATACCCCAGTATTTGATAAATATATGCGCGCTATTCCTTTTTGGAAGAACGTGGATATCTCATTTTGGAAAAACACAAGAAAGTTCAGCATTTTTGCAACAATCTGTACCGGTCTGTATACCCATCGTAGCCTGATATCGAAAAAAGCCATCCCGCCCTTCATGTCGCCCATCAACATCATGGAAACACCCACCTGCATCCCATAAAAAAGATCACCAGACAAGGCAATATCCTTGATTGTCAGTACCGTCATGTGTACAGTAAAGACATCGGCCAGCGTTCTGTCGAACAGGCCGCAAACCATCCGCCGACTGAGACAACCGCCCAGCCGGTCAAGCCATACCAGTCGTATATGTATGAAGCGTCCGTATGAATCAGCACCTATAGGAGAACAACTGATGAACAGACACCTATTCCTATTAGCCGCAGCACTCCTCACCGCCATCATCGCACTGCCAGCCATGGCAACCGACTACTACATCGGTGAAAAAAGCGGCGCGCTCACCATCGACAGACAGGGCGGACAAGTCAAAGCCGCCTACAACTTCGGACAGGACGGATTCGGCGTCATCGGCAGATCACGTGGCAACGAAGTCATCCTCGACCGCTACAACGAAGAAGACCGAGGCTTCGACGGCGGCCCCAACATCAAACTCACCTTCTCAGCAGGACAGGTCAAGTCCGACCTCATCGGCAAAAACACCCAGTGGGAAGGCGTCCTCGTCAAAGGTAAATACATCCAGCTCGACTACGAACGCATGAAAGACAGCCTTGCATCCAGCAACCCAAAACTCGCCCGCGCCCAGCAGAAAATGGACAACGCCATGAAAGCACTGCTCGACGCCACCCCTGAAAACAGCCGCCAGACCGTCATCAGAGGACAGCGCGCCTGGATGAAAGACATCGACCAGACCACCCAGGGCATCATCATGTACGCCGACATCCCCGAACAGCGCAACGTCCAGAAACGCATCGCCCAAGGCTACACCGTCGTCCTCAACGACCGCACCATGCAGCTCGACGAACTCACCAAACAGGCAAAAGCCCCCCGTTACACCCCAACCATCAAGGGCACACTCTCCTTCTGCCTGAACGAACGCGGCAACACCTGTCTCTATCCAGACAAACATTCCGTCGGCATCCCGCTCTGCAAACCGAAAACCGCTGCCTGCCGCTCAGCTGACAGACTCCTCGCAGGCGACATGGAAGCCGATGCCAAAGTCACCGGTCGGCTCGACATCGAAAAAGGCTACCTCAACAACTGGAACGTCCGCGTCGAGAAAAAACGATAACCTATTGATGTACAACAAAAAAGCAGGCGTTCAGCCTGCTTTTTTTCAATTCACGCCCAATCACTTACCGTGATAAGGCAGATACCCATCCAAGCCCCAGTAATAACGGATTTCAGACACAAGCCCGTTATCCGTCAGGAAATGGAAATAAGACGGATGATGCTCAATCTTCAGCTCCTTCTGCGTCTTTGGATCAAAATCCGGATCCAGCAGCTTCAGCTTCATCGCACTGTTACCCACACGGATTGGACCCACATAAACCTGGCTGCCCACCTTGCCCGGCACCACCGCCAGCTGTGAAATCCAGCCATACTCCTGCTTCATCGAAGAGTTTTCATGGACAATCAACAGCCCCGGCCAACGGAAAGTCTGGATCGCGACGCCGTCCCCTTTTCTGAAAGATGTACTGATTGGTTTGCCCAATTTCTGATTCATTAATTTTGGATACGAACCGACTGCAATATTCAACCTAAGCGTTAAACGCTCCGCCAATGACAGCGTATCAGGCCGCTGGTCAGGCGCCGTGGAATACCACAGATCCCGCTCTGGCACCCACCCAGGCGTTGGAGATGCCACCTCACACCACGATACCCCCTTCACATCCGTGCATCGGGCGATATCCAGCAGATCCATATTCTTGAATTTTTTCAGGACCTTGGCGGAAGTCGAGGTATCTGCATACACCGCGACATTGTCCCGGGCAGTGCGTGCCCAGTAAATCTTGAGATTGGAAGGAGAGTCAGTCAGCCCGACAGCCTTCGTGGCGACCTTGGGGGCAGCTTTAGGTGCGGGCGCTTTTGCAAAAGCGGCAGGGGCGAGTCCTAACACAGCAGATAAAACGGATAAGACAAAAAAACGGGCAGTATGACGGATCATCATGGCTTGCACTCCTTGTAATTGAGTCTGTTCCTGACCATAGGGACGATACAGCTGGTACGGCATCCTTAGTGTACACCGCAACCATGCGCGGATGGAATACCCAGCATTGCGCGCGCCGACGAAAAACAGAATGGAATCAGGGAGTTTGGTTGCTTGCGTGAGTGAGGAGGGGGAGGGAGAACGGGCAAAAGTTAGCCTGTTGGGATACACACCCCCTGAGAGGCAAACAGGCAAAGGGGCAAACGGGTAGTTTCCTGTCTCACCCCGTAAAGCTACAATTTCCAGCTTTGCCATATCGTCCGCTGATGCGTTGTAGTTTCCTGTCTCACCCCGTAAAGCTACAATAAACGCAATCAATCAGGCAACTGCTAGTGTGTTGTAGTTTCCTGTCTCACCCCGTAAAGCTACAATGCTTATCGTAAGAATCATTCAGCACATCAGGTTGTAGTTTCCTGTCTCACCCCGTAAAGCTACAATTCTCGTCATCACTTCAAACGTACCGATCACGTTGTAGTTTCCTGTCTCACCCCGTAAAGCTACAATGATTACTGTCACTGTCGCTGATGCTGACGGGTTGTAGTTTCCTGTCTCACCCCGTAAAGCTACAATTGCTAAAGACTTTATGGGAGCGCCATATGTGTTGTAGTTTCCTGTCTCACCCCGTAAAGCTACAATACCATGGAAAAAACGAAAATGTCCACCCTGGTTGTAGTTTCCTGTCTCACCCCGTAAAGCTACAATAAATCAGGTCTTCAGGTATGTTGGGGCAGCGTTGTAGTTTCCTGTCTCACCCCGTAAAGCTACAATTTCATTGATGATGAGATTGTCTAATTCAGAGTTGTAGTTTCCTGTCTCACCC
>CAVJQJ010000185.1:0-4947 GCA_963651715.1 Anaerovoracaceae bacterium | reverse complement strand
ACAGAGCCTTACAGGCGATATGAAGAACCACCGGCTATGCCGGTGGGTAGCTTTTCTAAGATAAATAATAGAAATGTTGATCTAAAAACGATGGCACAAGATGTTACCCTAAAAGTCAACAACATTGTATAACGGAGCCGTTTATATACAGGTATTTAGTGCGCAGAATTTTTTTTGAGGGTGTTGTGGCTTTGGGGGCGTGGGCATAAAAAAAGCCCCCAACCGGTCGGGCTGGGGACGGACTACCCGGTCAGTTTCAGGTTTTGTCGACAGGGCATTGTTGTTCAGTCGATGTATTTCCCTGGGAAATTCCGTCGGAGGAATTCATCAAAAAGGGGAACGGTGAAATCGATATAGCCGTGGTCTTTCCCCGCAAAGATGATGCCTTTTGTGATCAATTTGCTGCGCCTTGGTGCGAGTGCCTGGGTGGTGGTGCTTAGTTTTGTGGCAATGTCTGAGGATCTGTAAGGTCCTTTGCCGAGAGAGGCCATCGTATGGATGTATTCGCATTCTTTGGGCGTCATGCGGTCGTACCGAACCCTGAAGAATTCCTCATCGAGTGCTTTGATGACTTCGGTTGTTGCTTGAGCTACATCGTCTTTTGTAATGGTTGGACCTTCAGCAAGATTCCAGACCCTATCGCCCCAGAGCTGGAGGAAATAAGGATAACCATGCGCCTGCTCCATTAAGAGTGCAAGTGCATCGTCATCAATATCAACGTCGTTCCGCTGGAGTGGCAGTCTGATGGCATCTTCTGCATCGTGCTGTTCCAGGACATCGACTTTTGGAAAGCGGAAGAGTCTTTCAGAGTATGTCTTGGCGTTGCCGGACAGGGCGGCAAGGGAGGGGAGGCCTGCCCCAAAGAAGAGGATGGGGAGGTTGAGTTGGCTGCAACGGTGCAGTGCCATGATGAGCGCGGAATAGTCTTTTCTGGTGATGCACTGGACTTCATCGATGAGCAATGTCATGGCTTTCCCGGCTTCTTTGAGTGCCATGCCGACATTGACGAAAAGTTCTGTCAGGTCCTGCTCGAGGTCTCCGCTGTCAGCGATGCCTCTTTCCATGCCAAATTCGATGACGTCACCGATGGTAATCTTGAACATGGAGCAGAAAGAGGCGATAGCGGCACGGGCCTTTTTCAGTTTTTCTGTGAGTGAGAGGCGCAGGAGTATCTGATGGATTCGTGGAATGAGAACACACATCAGATCTTTCTTGTCCTGGGCTTCTATGAATGACACCAGATGCTCGCTGTCTTCTGCCATGGTGTAGATTTTGTTCAGAAGGACGGTTTTGCCGACTCCTCGTAAGCCAAGCAATATCATGGGGATGGTCTGGTTGCCGATGTTTGCTCGTTGGATGTTGATCTCTGCTGTTTTTAGGATGTCTGAACGTCCTGCCAGTTCCGGTGGAAGGTTGCCTGCGCCAGGTGTAAATGGGTTTCTGATGGGGTCCATGTCTATGCTCCATGAAAATAGCTGGGAATGCCTATTAGACCTATTATACGGTGTTATATGGCACTATATGGTGCAATATGTGAGACGTGGGCATAAAAAAGCCCCCAACCGGTCGGGCTGGGGGCGGACTACCCGGTCAGTTTCAGGCTTTTTGGGCTTTCTTTGCCCGGGTGGTTTTTTTTGCAGCTGGTTTTTTCGCAGGGGTAGCTGCTGTTTCCGCTGCTGTTTCTGTGGCGGTTTTTGATGCCGCGCGCTTGGTTGTTTTCTTGGCGGCTTCTTCAAATTTGAAGCCGATCTTACCGCCTTTGCCCATTTCGAGGTAGGCCTTGAATGGACGGTTGATGCGTTTGGAGATGAAGCCCTGCAGGAGGTCGGTTTTGCCTTCTGTCAGGAGTTTGGTCATCTGTTCTGGGGCGATTTCCTGCTGGAGGATGATGCGTCCGCTCCGGAATTTACAGGTTTTTTCTTTGCCCAAGGCGTGTTCGCACTGGTATGCCATGCCGGTGTCGTAGATGTTGCCTTTGCAGACTGGGCAGGCGCCGACAGGTGTCTTGCCGGTTGGGTCGAATGGTTCTGCGTCGTCTTCTTTTGGCTGGCCAAAGTCGAATTCCATGCGCAGGCCGCCTTTTTCAGGATCTTCGGTGATCTTGAGGATGGCGGCGAATGGGAAGCCGGTTTTGGCACGGAAGCCCTGCAGTGGACCGATCTGGCGTTTTTCGAGCAGTTCTTCAACTTCTGGGATGGAGAACATGCGGGAGCCAGGCATCTTGGTGATGGAGAAGTCGCAGCTGGTGCAGGCGAAGCGTTTGTAGTTTTCCTTGACGCAGCCGCCGCATTGTGGACATGGGGTCTTGAGGGTGGCGTAGTCGCCTGGGACGGTGTCGCCGTCGTATTCCTTGGCGTGGCCTACGATGTTTTCTGCCATGCCGGCGATGCGTTTCATGAATTCGTCACGGCTGATCTGGCCTTTTTCCATCTGGGCGAGCTGGTATTCCCATTCGCCGGTGAGTTCGGGCAGGGTGAGTTCGCGGATGCCGAGGCCGTTGAGCAGTGTCATGAGCTGGAATGCCTTAGGGGTTGGGACGAGTTCGCGTCCTTCACGGGTGAGGTATTCCTTGAGCAGGCCTTCGATGATGGCGGCGCGGGTGGCTGGTGTGCCGAGGCCTTTGCCTTCCATGGCGCCTGCGAGGTCGCCGTCGTCAACGAGTTTGCCGGCGCGTTCCATGGCACCCAGCAGGGTCGCTTCTGTGTAGCGTGCAGGTGGCTTGGTGCTTTCGCCTTTGGACCAGACGTCTTGGGTGTTGACGTTTTCTTTGTTGTTGACGGGGACGAGTGTCTTGTCGCTTTCTTTGCCGGTGTTGACCAGGGCTTCTTTGCCGTAGATTGCGAGCCAGCCGGGTTTGGTCATGACGCGGCCGTTGCTGAGGAAGCGGTGTTCACCGACGTCGGTGTATCTGGTGGTGACCTGGAATTCAGCAGCAGGGAAGAAGACGGCGAGGAAGCGGCGGACGACCATGTCGTAGAGTTTCTGGTCGTCTTCGCGGGTGGTCTTCAATGGCTGCAGGGTTGGGATGATCGCAAAGTGGTCGGAAATCTTCTTGTTGTCGAAGATGCGGCGGTTTGGATGGATCCATTTGTTTGCAGTGACCTGGTCGGCAAATGGTTTGTAGGTGGCCTGTCCACCCAGTGCACCCATGATCTGGTAGCAGGGGCCGATGTAGTCTTCTGGCAGATGACGGGAGTCGGTTCTTGGGTAGGTCAGTGCCTTGTGCTGTTCGTACAGGCGCTGTGCGGCGTCCAGGGTGCGTTTTGCGGAGAAGCCGAACCGTGCGTTGGCTTCGCGCTGCAGGCTGGTGAGGTCGAACAGCTGTGGGGAAATCTGGGTGGCAGGACGGGATTCTTCGGTGACGATGCCGTGTTTGCCACGGCAGGCGTCAACGATGGCCTGGGCTTCAGATTCGGTCCACAGTCGGACGTTTGTCTTTTCTGCGTCTGCTGGGTCTTTCTTGAAGGTTTTGTTGATCCAACGGCCTTCGTAGCTGCCGTTTGCGCAGTTGAAGGCGGCGTGGACTTCCCAGTAGTTGCGTGGCACAAAATTCTGGATCTGTTTTTCCCGTTCGACGACGATGGAGAGTGTCGGTGTCTGGACACGTCCAACGGTTGTGAGGAAGAAGCCCCCGTTCTGGGAGTTGAATGCGGTCATGGCACGGGTGCCGTTGATGCCGACGAGCCAGTCTGCTTCCGCACGGCTGCGGGCGGCTTCGGCGAGTGGCAGCATTTCTTCGTCAGAGCGCAGGTTCTTGAAGCCTTCGCGGATGGCGTTTGGCGTCATGGACTGCAGCCAGAGTCGCTGGATGGGTTTCTTGTTCTTGGCATGTTCCGCGATGAGGCGGAAGATGAGTTCCCCTTCTCGTCCCGCATCACATGCGTTGATGAGTGCACTGACGTCTTTGCGTTTGATGAGCCGGGTGACCAGACGCAGCTGTGAGGAGGTCTTGGCGATTGGGGATGAGTCGAATTTCGGTGGGATGACCGGCAGGTGGTTGAAGGTCCACTTGCCCCGCTTGACTTCACATTCTTCAGGCTCTTTGATTTCGAGCAGATGGCCGACGGCTGAGGTCAGTACGTAGTCGTCAGATTCCCAGAAATCCTTCTCCTTGGTGAAGCCCCCGAGACTCTTGGCGATGTCGCTGGCGACAGAAGGTTTTTCGGCAATAATGAGCGTCTTGGTCATACGGTTTACGGTCAACAAAATTAAAACAGGCAGAATTTTCTGCGGTATGGCGGGGAATAATAATAGTTTGTTGCCACGGACTGCAAGATGTCTTTTATTCAAAGTAACAGAAATTTTGAAATTTTACTGACAGAAAATAGGCAAAAGTCCGTTTCTGCTATGCAGAGCCCTTTGCTGTGAGAAAACCCGTGTGTGGTTTTTTTGTCAAGAGAGGAGGCGTCGGTAGCGTCCGTCGGGGAGGCTTTCAATGTCGCCTTGCAGCTCCAGATTCAGCAGTTCTGCATTGAGTTCAGCGACATCGATGTTGCAGCGTTGTGAGAGCGCATCGATGTCGACTGGGTCATATCCCATCTGGGAAAGGATGGGGTGACGGGATGCCGGCTGTTCCGGTACTGGGGCGGTGTCTGCAGGCGCTGGGGTGCGCTTGAGTTCGGAGAGGATGTCGTGGGCGGTCTCGACGAGTTTGGCGCCCTGACGGATGAGTTCGTGGCAGCCTTTGGAGAGCGGGGAGTGGATGGAGCCGGGGATGGCGAAGACATCGCGTCCCTGTTCGAGGGCGAGCCGTGCGGTGATAAGGGAGCCGGATTTGGCGGCGGCTTCAACGACCAGGATGCCGTCTGAGAGGCCGCTGATGATGCGGCTGCGCCGTGGGAAGTTGGCGGGCATCGGGCCGGTGCCGAGCGGGAATTCGCTGATGATGCAGCCGTCGACGGCGATCTGGTGGGCAAGGGCATGGTTGCGGGCCGGGTAGACGATGTC
>CAVJQJ010000184.1:0-8787 GCA_963651715.1 Anaerovoracaceae bacterium | reverse complement strand
ACAGAGCCTTACAGGCGATATGAAGAACCACCGGCTATGCCGGTGGGTAGCTTTTATCGGGGATGGAGAGATTGCCTGTCAGGTGGACAGCTGATCTCTGCCAACCCGTTTCACGCCATGGACATGGCGGACACGTCTCATCAGGCTTGCCAGATGGATACGGTCTTCGACCTGGATGGTGAACCTGAAGAGTGTGAACGGTCCCATGTTCTGTATCTGGACTGCGGTGATGTTGACTTCGGCGCTGCTGATTTCACCGGTTACGCGGGCAAGGGCTCCCTGGGCTTCTTCCACCTGTACGTTGAACTGGCAGTCAAACCGTTTGCCGGCAAGGTCGGTTCCCCAGTCAACAGTGATCCATTTCTGAGGCTCTTTGGCCTGGTTTCGTCGGGCTGTCTGGCAGTCCGCACAGTGAATGACCAGTCCTTTTGTCGTGTTGAGTTCCCCAATGATGCCGTCGCCGGGAATCGGCTTGCAACAGGCTGCCATGGTGACATGAAGCCCTTCACTGCCAAAGATGACAACAGACTGTTCGTCGGTCTGGGATGTTTCCTCAGCCGTCGTCGATGATGGTTTGTTTTCCTGTTCTGACTGAAGTGCGGCAATCCTGCGGGCGACCAGGATGGCAATCCGTTTGCCGGTTCCGATATCGGCGTAGATATTATCCAGTGTCCGGGTGCCGGTTTCCCGGAATAGTCTGGAGAGAACGGTTTTGGGCAGGTTGTCGAGTTTGAGATGGACTCTTTCACAGGACTGTTCAAGCAGCCTTTTCCCAATCTGGGTGGCATCCGCGATGTCAACCGAGCGCAGATAGCTTCGGATACGTGAACGGGCTTTTCCTGTCCGGACAAATTCCAGCCAGCGTGGGTGTGGATGGGCATCTGATTCGGTGATGATCTCGACGATGTCACCATTCTGCAACTGGGTTCTCAGTGGCACATTCATGCCATTGATTTTTGCCGACACAGCATGGTCGCCAACCTCTGAGTGGATGCTGTAGGCAAAATCCAGCGCAGTTGCCACTTTAGGCATCGCAACAATCTTGGTTTTCGGTGTGAACACATAGACAGAGTCTGGGAAGAGGTCGACCTTGACGTGTTCCAGGAATTCGGTCGCATTGCCGGTCTGCTGCTGGATGTCCAGCAGGGACTGCAGCCAGGTGAGGCTCTGGCGCTGGACATCATTGAGATCCTCCTCACCGGTCTTGTAGAGCCAATGGGCGGCAATCCCGCTCTCGGCTATATGATGCATTTCACGTGTGCGGATCTGGAACTCAACCGGGGCACCATACGGGCCAATCAGGGTGGTGTGCAGGGACTGGTAGCTGTTGAGTTTTGGAATGGCGATGTAGTCCTCGAATTTCCCAGGCATCGGTTTGTAGATGCTGTGGAGTACACCAAGGGCAAGATAGCATTGTGGAATGGTGTCGACCACAATGCGGAAGCCATAGATATCAAGCACCTCATCGAATGTCAGGTGTTTGTTCCGCATTTTACGGAAAATGCTGTAAAGCGTTTTTTCACGGCCGTAGAGCTCTGCGTGCAGTCCGTTCTTTTCCATCGCTGAACTGACTGTATCGTGTACCTGTCCCAGCAGGGGACGTCGGTCTTTCCGTGAGGCATTCACTGCCTTGGACAGTGTCTCATAACGGAAAGGATACAGATGGTGGAATGCCAGGTCCTGCAGTTCCCGATAGAGCTTGTTCATCCCCAGACGATGGGCAATTGGAACATACACTTCCATGGTTTCCCGGGAAATGCGGTGCCGTTTGTCATCGCGCATCGAACCAAGGGTGCGCATGTTATGCAGGCGGTCGGCAAGTTTTACGAGGATGACGCGGATGTCCTTGGACATTGCAATCAGTAGCTTGCGGAAGTTTTCTCCCTGACCGTCCAGATGGGATTGGAACTGGATTTTTTCCAGTTTGGACAGTCCGTCCACCATGGCTGCCACAGCGGGGCCGAACTTCTCGACAAGTTCAACAAGCGGGACACCCTGATCCTCGACAACATCATGGAGCAATGCCGCCGAGATGGCCTGGGCATCCAGTTTCCATTCTGAACAGATTTCTGCGACACACAGTGGGTGTGAGATATAAGGCTCTCCGGATTTCCTGATCTGGCCGAGATGTTTCTCATCTGCAAATCTGAAGGCGTCAAGAACCCTGTCAATATCCGGCTGAGGCAGATATTGTTTCAGTCTACGGGCTAAATGTGAGAAGGTGACAACCTTGGGGTGTGAAATAGACGAGACAATCTGAGCGACGCTCTCGAATCTCTTGGCAGGAGGATTTTCATCATTTCCTGCTTTGACCATGTCCATCTCCTGCTGAGTTGACTGGGACTGTGTTTCCATCATGGTCTCCCTCAGGTCATCTGAAAATGTGGCTGAAATTTTCGGGGGCAGATGTCCTGCCCCATCGGAAGTTGTGATCAGCCTGGTACTTTTTTCAGCATTTCGGTGCCGACATAACCTTCAGCGATTTCGCGGAGAGCGATTACGGTCATCTTGTCTTTTGCATCTACTTTAGGGGTATGTCCCTGCAGCAGCTGGCGTGCACGGTAAGTTGCACACAGTGTCAGCTCGAAACGGTTGGGTACTTTTTTCAGACAATCTTCAATAGTAATACGTGCCATTTTTTTCCTGTTATAAGTGTAAATCCAATCAGTGGGTCAGTGTTTGTCTGCGATGCCGAATTGGGCGAAAAGCGCGTTGTTCTTCAGTGCCTGTTTCTGGGTCCTGCAACGTGCCGCATCAATGACAGACGCCAACTGTCCCAACGCGAGATTGAAATCATTATTGATAATAACATATTCAAAATCGGATGCATGGCTGATTTCAAGTGCAGCCCCCTGAATCCGTTGTTTGATAATGTCCTGTGAGTCCTGGCCTCTCTTGTTCAGGCGTTCTTCAAGAACTGCGATAGAGGGTGGCAGGATAAAGATACTGACGGTGTCTGGGAACAGCTCCCGGATCTGCAATGCGCCCTGCCAGTCGATTTCCAGCAGGACATCACTGCCTGACTGCAGCTGTTCCAGCACTTTCAGCTTGGATGTGCCATAGTAGTTGCCATGAACAAGGGCATGTTCAAGGAACTCTCCGTCCTCAAGGCGTTTCCTGAAATCCTCCTGACTGACAAAATGATACTCACGGCCATTCTCTTCGCCGGGACGGGGCTGTCGGGTGGTGTGCGAAATCGACAGGCTCAGTGCCGGATCTGTCTTGAGCAGCGCTGCAATCAGCGAAGATTTGCCCGCTCCAGATGGCGCGGAAACCGTGAAAAGAGAACTGCCCGTTGCCAGGGAGGCGGTTGGGGATATCTTTGTCATACTGTGATTAATCTATAAAGCAGAATCAGACGGAACAGGGGAAGCTGTGCAGACCATTATATCCAGAATAGATACCAAGGTCTTTCAGGTTCTTCGCCTCCGATCTTCGCCGTGCTGTTCGGGAAATTGTGGTCAAAGATACGCTGTGTATCCGCACTGAGGTCATAAAGCCCCAGATGCTTGTACGATGCGGCAAGAATGAGCAATGCCTCTTCTGCCGCCGGTGCATCAGGATAAGCTGCCAGCAGTTTCTGTGCACGGTTTGCCGATGCCAGATAAGCCTCTTTCTTGAAGTAGAAGCGGGCGACATGGAGTTCGTATTGAGACATCATCGCCAGCAGATACCGCATACGGTAGATGGCATCCTTGGAGTACTTGCTGTTTGGGTAACGTTTGACCAGTGTCTTGAATGATTCAAATGCATCCTGTGCGGCTTTCGGGTCACGTTCTGAAAGATCCTGCTTGAAGAAATAATTGTAGAACCCGACCTTGTCATTGAAGTTGATCAGCCCGCGCAGATAGAGGACATAGTCCATTGCAGGATGATTGGGATGCAGTTTGATGAAACGCTCAACTTCTGCCAACGCTTTTGCCTGTTCACCGTCACGGTAGTAGGCATATGCCATGTCAATCTGCGCCTGTTGGGCAAAAATCCCGAATGGATAGCGTGCCTCGAGCTTTTCATACATTTCGATGGCTTTTTCATAGTCACCACCACGCATCAGTTCGCGGGCTTCGCGGTACAATCTGTTTGCAGGCCAATTGATGGTTTCATCAATCTTATCCGGCAGTATCCCGCAGGCGGTCAGCGAGCAGGCTAAGAAGATGGTGAACAGTTTAAGTAGAATCTTGCGCATGATAAAAGCAGGAAAGCAGATTACAGCGAATCTGTGAATTTACCACGCATTATAGCTGATAGGAATAGAAGTGACTGAAAATGAAGCAATTAAAGTGTTGACGGACGGACAGGATGTGACAGATATTGAGGAAATGCTGCCTGAGTCTGAGCCGATACGCTTTGTCCTGACGATGGCGGAAAGTGGCGACCGTCTGGATAAGATTGTTGCCCGTCATCTGCCGGATTACTCGCGCAGCCGCATCCAGAAATGGATTGAACAGGGGGATGTCACCGTCAATGGCAATGTGGTCAAGCCTAAGCAGACAATGGTGGGGTTTGAGGAAGTCGTTGTTGTCCCCCGTCTGTCCGATGAGGAAACATCTTTTACCGCAGAACCGGTTGATTTTCCGGTCATCTATAAAGATGGCCATCTGCTGGTGGTCAACAAGCCGGCAGGGCTGGTTGTGCATCCTGCCGCAGGCAACTGGCATGGCACGTTGCTGAATGGTCTGCTGCATTATCTGCCGAAGAATGCGACAGTGCCCCGTGCCGGGATTGTGCATCGGTTGGATAAGGATACAACCGGGTTGATGGTGGTTGCAAAGACCATCGAAGCCCAGACAGACCTGATTCGCCAGCTTCAGGCAAGAACGGTCCATCGGGAATATTTTGCACTGGTCTGGGGGGAGCCGGAATCGGAAGGGACCATCAGCGCACCGATTGGCAGACATCCCAAGAACCGTATCAAAATGGCGGTTTCCACGGTTGGCTTTGGACGTCATGCCGTGACCCATTTCAGGTCTGTGGCGACAGGTGAGCTGAATGGGAATCCTGTCACCCTGATAAAATGCCGTCTGGAAACAGGCCGCACCCATCAGATCCGCGTCCATATGCAGACCATAGGATTTCCTCTGGTGGGTGATCCGCTTTACGGCAGGGCACATCTGGGTGGTGTTTTTCCCCGGCAGGCGCTGCATGCGTTTAGATTGGGGCTCCGTCATCCCTCAGACGATTCGTCTGTCTCATGGATGGCACCTCTGCCCGATGACATGGCATCATTGCTCCAACAATCTTCAATAGCGATAGATGATGACTGGTATGAATCTGATTATTCCTGAATGGCCGGCACCGGCAAGGGTAAGGGCATTCTCGACATTGAGAAATGGTGGTGTGAGTCTGCCTCCTTATGGTGGATCAAAAGGGGCGGCTGGTCTCAATCTGGGTACGCATGTCGGTGATGATATCGAAGCCGTGAAAAAGAACCGGGCATTGCTGCGGGAACAGCTGCCAACAGAACCCGCCTGGCTCAATCAGGTGCATGGATCAGATGTCGTCAATGCGTCTGCGGTCAAGGGTGTTCCTGATGCGGATGCCTCATACACAACCGATGCGGATACCGTCTGCATCATCATGACGGCCGATTGTCTGCCTGTCCTGCTCTGCTCTGCGGATGGCCGGGTTGTCGGTGTGGCGCATGGCGGATGGCGTGGTCTGGCATCGGGTGTCCTGCAGAACACCTTGCAGCAGATGCGGGCGCAGAGCGATGCGGATGTGATGGCATGGTTCGGTCCTGCGATTGGTCCACGTGTCTTTCAGGTTGGACAGGATGTCCTGGATGTCTTTGTCCGTCAGTATCCAGCACTGGCAATGGAGCAGGCTTTTGTGCCAGAGGCGGGCAATCCTGGGAAATATCTGGCGGATATCTATCTCATCGCCAGAAAGATCCTGAATGGCTTCGGGGTGTCTGCTGTCTATGGTGGCGATTGCTGCACGGTGACGGACAGTGACCGTTTCTACTCTTTCCGTCGGGATAACGGCAAGACTGGCCGGATGGCGACCGGCATCTGGCTGATGCCGGCGTGACAGGACCATTGGAACAGCATAATGGGATAAAGATAAACAGACAGATGGATAAAAGGATATGACAGACAAGACGACAAACAACAAGATTGGATTCATTTCATTGGGTTGTCCCAAGGCATTGGTGGATTCTGAAAAAATCATCACCTGGCTGCGTTCAGAGGGATACGAAACAGTCGACAGTTACGATGATGCTGGACTGGTGATTGTCAACACCTGTGGTTTCATTGATACCGCACAGGCGGAATCCCTGGAAGCGATTGCCGAGGCGTTGGAAGAAAACGGCCGGGTGATTGTGACAGGGTGTCTGGGGGCAAAGCAGGATGCGGCAGGCGTCAATCTGATCAAGAGCATCCATCCCAAGGTGCTTTCCGTTTCTGGGCCTGACTCGGTGGGTGAGGTCATGGATGCGGTGCATCAATATCTGCCCAAACCGCATGATCCGTTTGTAGACCTGATTCCCCCAACTGGACTGAAACTGACGCCACGGCATTATGCCTATCTGAAGATTTCAGAAGGGTGTGGACATCAATGCACGTTCTGTATCATTCCTGACTTGCGTGGGCCGTTGCAGTCCTATCCAATCGGTCAGGTGCTCGATGATGCGGAAAGGCTTTTCCAGTCGGGCGCCCGCGAATTGATGGTGATTTCTCAGGATACCGGCGCCTATGGTCTGGATATCCGTTACCGGACTGGATTCTGGGGGGGGAGGCCGCTCAAGACGAATGTGCTGAGCATGGTTGAACAGTTGGGCAGACTGGCGAAACAGTATGGTGCCTGGGTACGTCTGCATTACATCTACCCATATCCTCAGATGGATGAGCTTGTCTCATTGATGGACAGCGGTGAAGAAGGCGGTATCGTGCCTTACTTTGATATTCCATTCCAACACGCCCATCCTGATGTCCTGAGGCGCATGAAACGTCCCGCTAGTGGCGAGAAACACCTTGAACGGATCCAGAACTGGCGGAAAATCTGCCCAGACCTGACCATCCGTTCTTCTTTTATTGCCGGTTTCCCGGGAGAAACAGAAGCAGAATTCCAGTATCTGCTTGATTTCCTGAAAGAGGCGCAGCTTGACCGGGTTGGCTGCTTTGCCTATTCACCGGTTGAAGGCGCCAAGGCAAATGATCTGCCAGGGGCTCTGCCGGATGACGTGCGTGAAGAACGCCGCGGCAGGGTGATGGAGCTGCAGGAAGCAATTTCATTCGAACGGATGCAGGGCAAGATCGGTAAGACATTGCGGGTGATTGTCGATGAGACCATCCGAGGTGGTGCGGTAGCCCGTTCCACAGCAGATGCACCGGAAATCGATGGATTGGTCTATGTCCGCAAGCCGAAAGGAAACCGTCGGAAACTGTTGCCAGGGGATTTCATTGATGTCCGGATTGATGATGCGGATGCCCATGATATGTGGGGGGAATGGATTCCTTCCCACGAGATAAGATGATGCTGTGATAGAAAGGCAGAAGAAATGAACAAGAAACGCGCCAAGGAAACGCTGATCAATCATGGTGACTATGTGCCACCATCAGGATTCAAGTCCTATGCTGAGCCCGTTTATCGGGGGTCAACGGTGATTTTTGACAGTCTGGAGGAAATGCGAGCCCGTTCCGGTATCAATCGTGATGGGTATGCCTATGGACTTCATGGCAATCCAACGACTTATACTCTTGAATCGCAGGTTGCCCTGATTGAAGGGGGAAACCATACCCTGCTGGCGCCGAGTGGACTGGCAGCCATCTCAATGGTTGATTTTGCCTTCCTGAAAACTGGGGATGATGTCTTGATTCCAGATGATGCCTACAATCCCAATCAGGAAATGGGGCGATGGCTTGCCCGTGATTTTGGGGTGTCTGTCCGCTTCTATGATCCGATGATCGGTGCGGGAATCGCTGATCTGATCCAGGACAATACCAGACTGATCTGGACGGAAATCCCGGGGTCCATCACGATGGAGGTTCCTGATATTCCTGCGATCAGCAAAGCCGCCCATGAAAAGGGGGTGATTGTTGCCTTGGACAATACGTGGTCAGCGGGGCTGGTTTATGACGGCTTCAAGCATGGTGCGGATGTGATTGTCCAGGCACTTACAAAATATCAGGGCGGAGCATCCGATCTGCTGATGGGGGCGGTTGTTGTCAAGGATAAGACCCTGTTCAATAAGGTCGGAAAAGCCCGCATTCTGCTGGGCATGGGCGTTGGATCCGATGATGTTGCCTTGGTGCTCCGTAGTCTGCCAACCCTGAAGCTGCGTTATGAGAAGGCGGCTGAATCCGCGATGACGGTTGCAAACTGGCTGAAACAGCGGCCAGAGGTTGATAAGATCCTGCACCCGGCATTTCCTGACTGTCCGGGACATGACATCTATCAGCGGGATTTCACGGGATCAGGTGGTTTGTTTTCTTTTGTGTTCAAGGAACAGTATACCGGTGAGCAGATTGACTGCTTCATTATGGCGCTTGATCTGTTCGGCTTGGGCTATAGCTGGGGAGGCTCCCACAGCCTTGCTGTGCCTTACACCATCAGCTCCAAGCGGATTGGCTGGAAACTGCCACAGCGTCATGTCGTCCGTCTCTATATCGGTCTTGATAATCCTCAGGATCTGCTGGACGATCTGGATCAGGCGCTGGCGAAGATGTGATTCAGTAGACAGCCAATAAATTGGACAGAGCGGCGGCCTTCGAACGTGGGCTGCCGCTTTGCTTGTCATAAGAAAACCCCCAGCTAAGCTGGGGGTTCCAAAAAGCTTACAGCTAT
>CAVJQJ010000183.1:0-2401 GCA_963651715.1 Anaerovoracaceae bacterium | reverse complement strand
CCGAAACAGGCGAGATCCTTGACCTGGCTGCACTGCGGAAACTGGAAAACCGTTTCCCAATCCCTTGGGATCATTTCCGTGATGAGCTCCTGATCCGCCTGTACTATGATGACCGCCAGATGATCCAGGAAGAACTGGCAAAATTCAATACCTATCCTGAAGCAGCGCTGCAAGCCGTCAAACCGCTGTTTGTCTCCCGCGCCATCCAGCGGCGTGGATCGGGGGCATTGCATAAGGAAACCATCTATGCCCAGACGCCTGAACAGAAAGCAGTAGAAATGGTCACCCGCAAGATTGGCCTGCAGGACCTGAAGAAAAACCATTTCGACAGCCTGGTGGATTATGACCGCAACCGTAAGCTCTACGACTACCTGAGAGAAAAGCTGGAAGCAGCATCATGGGATGGGAAAAAAGCCTTTCCTGAGGGTAGCGTGAAAATGCTGGATAAATCTGGGGAACCCCGAGGCGCAGGCGTCAAGTCTGTCCGCATCACCGAGAAAAAAACAGGCACTGCCATCCGTGGTGGTCTGGCGGAAAATGGCCGGCGGCGCCGTGTCGATGTCTTCAGGAAGAATGGACAGTATTTCCTGGTGCCCGTTTATTACTGGCACAAGACGCTGCCGAACAGAGCTGTCTCTGCCCATAAGCCTGAAAACGAATGGATATTGATTGATAACCAGTATGACTGGTGTTTTTCATTAATGGACAATGATCTTATTCATGTAAAAGTGAAAGACAGGATCTATTTCGGCTATTTCGCAGGCTTTAATCGCTCAACAGGTGCTATCAAAGTCCTTGTACATGATCATGATAAAAGGCAGGGGAAAAAAGGTATCTTTGAGGGAATCGGTGTACGGAATGCAACATCAATCGATAAACTGGCTGTTGATGTCCTTGGTAATGTCTATCGGGTAGCGCAGGAGCCCCGGCATGAGCTGGCGTAGCATCCTGATTTCCCGACCAGCCCGACTCCATCGCGAGCATTTCTCGCTGGCGGTGGAGCAGGAAGACACCGTCTTTGTGCCGTTTGAAGACATTGCGGTCATTGTGCTGGACAATCCCCAGATCACCATCACCCATCCTGTCCTGTCTGCCTGTGCGGAATATGGGATTGGTCTGTTCAGTACTGATACAACCCATACACCCAACGGCATTTTTCTTCCCTTCAACACCCATACCCGCGCAACCCGCGTATTGAGACTGCAGCTGAATGCATCCCTGCCACTGAAAAAACGCATCTGGGCACAGATCATCCGCGCAAAGATCCATAATCAGTCACTGTCCCTGAAATACAGCAATCAGTCCGGTGTCGAACGGTTGGAGAAACTGGTGAAATCAGTCCGTTCAGGCGATGCAGGGAATCTGGAAGCCCGGGCGGCACGATGGTACTTTGCCGATCTGTTTGGTGATGCTTTCTCCCGGATTGATGAAACGCCCATTAATGGTTGCCTGAATTATGGTTATGCCATTCTTCGAGGAGCCATTGCCAGGCAACTGGTTCTGCATGGACTGCATCCACCAATGGGCATCTTTCACGACAATGAACAGAATGCTTTCAATCTGGCAGACGACCTGATTGAACCTTTCCGCCCCGTAGTGGATCTTTTTGTTGCCAGTCATCTCAATGCCATCCTGAGATCAACTGGTATCCCGAAAGCGTCGCTTGTCCGGCTGTTGAATACCGATATCGCGATGCCAGAAGGTGTCATGGCGGTCAGTACAGCCGTTGAATATGCGGTGGAAAGTCTAGTCCGTATGTTGGATGGCAGATCCCCCGAGATTTCATTACCCGAGTTGATTCCGTTACGGCAGCATTTCAGAGAGACATAGTATGTCAATCCTATTGAGGCGCCCTATGCGACTGCTGGTGTTTTTTGATTTACCCACCCTGACCCGTGCGAATAAACGGGCTTATGTCCTGTTTCGGCGTTTTCTGCTCAACAGTGGGTATGACATGATCCAGTGGTCGGTTTATGGACGGATATTGGCCAGCCGAGAGGCGGAACAGATGCATATCCAACGCATCCGCGCCAATCTGCCACCAGAGGGTTCGGTGCGTTGTATGACGGTAACAGAGAAGCAGTATGCAGGTATCCGATTGCTGGTCGGCGAACGCAAGAAACAGGAGAGAAAGGTCAATATCGACCAACTGCTGCTGCTTTAAAAAAGCCTGATTGCCTCCGTTTGTAGCGAAGACATCAGGCTTTTTATGTGCTGTTTACAAGATAACCTATTGATTGTTATCAGGAATCCAGAGACTTATTGTAGCTTTACGGGGTGAGACAGGAAACTACAACCGCACTCCCAGCATATGCTTGAATTTTTCTATTGTAGCTTTACGGGGTGAGACAGGAAACTACAACAAACCATTCAACACCAATACTTTTAGCTGTATTGTAGC
>CAVJQJ010000182.1:0-3197 GCA_963651715.1 Anaerovoracaceae bacterium | reverse complement strand
GTATCGTCTTTCATTAAAATAACAGGTCCGAACAGAGTCGGACCTGTCAGAATCATAAAGCACCATTGTAACCTATTTAGAGGAATAGATTTTTCAGTGTTCGGCGATATATTTCTGTTAAAGGTTCGATATCGGCAACAGTGACATGTTCGTCAATCTGGTGGATGGTTTCTGTCAGAGGGCCGAATTCAACAACCTGATTACAGATTTTTGCGATAAAACGTCCATCCGACGTGCCCCCTGTAGTTGAAAGTTCTGGAACAACCTTGGTAACGGAGGTGATGGCATCTGAGAGTGCATTTGTCAGATTTCCGCGAGGGGTCAGGAAAGGCTCGCCGGAAAGTCTCCAGTTGATTTGGTAAGTCAGTCCATGACTGTCGAGAATTTCATGAACCCGTTTCTGAAGTCCTTCGGCTGTACATGAAGTACTGAAGCGGAAATTGAAATCGACTTTCATTTCGCCAGGAATGACATTGTTTGCCCCAGTTCCTGCATGGATGTTCGACATCTGCCAGGAGGTGGGTTCATAGTACTCATTACCTTCATCCCATATCTCAGCGGAAAGATCTGCCAGTGCCTGCATTGCATGGTTGATGGGATTGAAGGCGCGGGAAGGATAGGCGATATGCCCTTGTTTCCCAATCACAGTCAGATACCCCAATAACGAGCCACGGCGGCCATTTTTGATGGTATCGCCTAGCGTTCTGACAGAGCTTGGTTCTCCGACAATACACCAGTCTGGCTTAATGCCACGGTCTTGGAGAATCTGTACAACGACTTTTGTACCGTCGATACCGATATCCTCTTCATCGCTGGTGATGATGAACCCAATAGAACCTTGATAGTCTGGATGTTCCTTGATGAAATCTCTGGCTGCAATGACCATGGCGGCGACAGATGTTTTCATATCGGCAGCACCACGACCATACAGATTGCCGTCTCGAACAGTTGGCGTGAATGGATCAGATGTCCAGTTCGCAACGGGGCCTGTTGGAACAACGTCAATGTGACCTGCAAAGATAATCAATGGCCCATCAGCGGAACCATGATGGGCCCACAGATTGGTGACACCGTTGGAGATAATGGTCTCACAGGTGAAACCTAATGGTGTCAATAAGGATTCAATGTGTGGAATACAGCCCCCTTCAACAGGAGAGACAGATTGACGGCTGATTAAATCACAGGCAAGTTCAAATGTTGTTGGATTCATCTGGATGTCCTAAATCAATTGTCGCGGAGTAGTTCATTCAGTGAGGTTTTTGCACGGGTTTCTGGAGTGACCCGTTTTACAATTACAGCACAGTTCAAATTATACTTGCCGTCGGCAGATGGCAGACTGCCTGGTACGACAACGGATCCTTCTGGAACGCGACCGAACAGGACTTGGTCATTTTCCCGGTCATAAATGCGTGTGGACTGACTGATAAAGACGCCCATGGCAATGACGCAGTTATCCTCAACGATGACCCCTTCAACGATTTCAGAACGGGCGCCGATAAAGCAGTTGTCACCGATAATGGTTGGGTTTGCCTGCATAGGTTCAAGGACGCCCCCGATGCCTGCACCACCTGACAGATGGACATGTTTACCGACCTGGGCACAGGAGCCGACGGTTGCCCAAGTATCGATCATTGTACCTTCATCAACATAGGCTCCGATATTGACGAAAGAAGGCATCATCACAACATTGGGACCGATATAGCAGCCTTTTCTTGCAATTCCTGGTGGGACAACGCGGAATCCAGCTTTGGAGAAATCTTCTTCAGTCCAGTTGGTGAATTTGCTGACACATTTATCGTAGAAATGCAGGGCATTGGATGAATTCAAGCCGACAGGCATCAGGGAATTATCCTGTAAACGGAATGAAAGCAGGCAGGCCATTTTTGCCCATTGATTCACGGTCCACTGCCCATTGATTTTTTCGGCAACCCGCAGTTTCCCGCTGTCTAACAGATCAATCGCGTCATTGACGGCTTGTTGGATTTCTTGGGAAACAGTTTTTGAGTTAAAAGAATTCCTGTTTTCCCATGCCCCTTCAATAACCCCTTTTAAAACTTCATAAGACATCTTAAAATCCCATTGTAAAATATTGTTTATTAAATTTATTTATTTAAGTTATTGACAAAAGATACGATGCACTGGATTCCCGCAAGACATTCAGCAGGTTCAGCGACAAGTGCAATGCGGATGCGGTTTGAACCAGGATTGATTCCATGAGCTTCCCGTGCCAGATAACTGCCAGGCAAGACCGTTACGTTATACTGTTCATAAAGTTTCTGCGCAAACGCTGTATCTGTTAGACCAGAGTTTTTGAAGACCTCAGCCCATAGATAAAAACTGGCGTCTGGCAAGGTGACATCGGTGACCTGTTGGAGAATGGGAACAGCTTCTTGGAATTTTCGAGCGTATTTTGCCCGATTCTCAATAACATGGTTTTCATCCTGCCATGCTGTGACAGATGCCATCTGGATGGTTTCACTCATCGCAGTACCATGATAGGTGCGGTACAGCAGGAACTTTCTCACAATGGATTCATCGCCTGCGACAAAACCCGAACGCATCCCGGGTACATTCGAGCGTTTTGAGAGTGATGAGAGCATGATCAGACGGGGATACCCCTCCCGACCAAGCATATGGGCAACTTGAAGGCCTCCTAAAGGCGGTTCATTGAAATAAATTTCTGAATAGCACTCATCGGATGCAATGACAAAGCCATATCTATCAGAGAGATTGAACAGTTTTTCCCATTGCTCAAGTTGGATGACAGCTCCCGTTGGATTGGCTGGAGAACATACGTAAATGAGCTTTGTTTTTGCCCAGACAGATTCAGGAACATTGTCATAGTCACAGGCAAAATTCTGGTCAGGGTCAGCATTGACGAAATAAGGCTCCGCACCACCAAGGTAGGCAGCTCCTTCATATATTTGATAGAAAGGGTTAGGACAAAGAACGTAGCCGTGTTCACTGGGATCCAATACCGTCTGAGCGAGGGCAAACAGGGCTTCACGCGATCCTAGTGTTGGAAGAATCTGAGTGGCTGGATTGAGTTGTGGGATGCCATAACGTTTAGAGATCCAGTCCGCGATAGCTTCCCTTAAAATAGGGGCGCCTAAAGTGGCTGGATATTTAGAAAACCCCTGAAGACTTTTTTTGACAGCCTCATGGATAAAATCAGGTGTTGGATGCTTGGGTTCACC
>CAVJQJ010000181.1:0-14118 GCA_963651715.1 Anaerovoracaceae bacterium | reverse complement strand
CGTTTCTCTCCGTAAAAGACCTGTCGCCTGTATTTCGGGGCAAAGACTATGTGGTACTTACAATTCCACTTCGTATGGGATAAGCTTTTGGTGCCACTCATGTGATTTCCTTCTTTCTGGTTTATTCGATTTGCAGTTGCTAGCCGCATTTCTTTTCTACCAGTTCTGAAGGTGTTTTCTCACCATAGCTGTAAGCTTTTTGGAACCCCCAGCTTAGCTGGGGGTTTTCTTATGACAAAAAAGGGAATCCATTTAGGATTCCCTTTTTAACGATTTCCACGGCTCAGACAAAAACACCGCCCCGCCCGCGGTATCCATCAGGCACCACGGGAATCAGGCAGCCTATCCGTCACAGCATCGGGATATCAGAGTTTTGCGTTGATAGCCCGTTGCCCCGTGTACGGGATGGTCTTGGTGACAACGCTCCGGCCATTGTTGACAGGCTTGAGCAGAACAAGACACTTCGTATCACCGAAGATTTCCTGATCAAAGACCCCCTTGGCATCCGTCATGCCGAACTTGAGGAAGTCACGGTCACTCCGGACATCTCCAGTCGGTGCCAGTTTGGTCCGGGACAGGAAAATATGCGTATAAGGTGAGGACACAATCCTCACCTTCACGCTGCCGGGATTACCGGGACGGACAGAAGGCGTTTTCTGTCCGGTCACCGTATCCACAATATCCCCCAGCCCGAATGCATGGGTAGTCACAGGAACCATCGCGAGCCCCAGGGCGGCAAACGCCAGGGTGGCGCAGAACGGTTTCAGTTTCGTCAGTTTCATAAGCATCCTCCTGTTTTGAGAGGGTGAACATCTTCAGAAATCAACGGTTGGCCACGCCATCAGGAGCGGCCGTCCCGCCAGTTCCAGTTACGGATTTCTGGCATATCCTGACCATAGCGGTGGACATATTCCTTATGCTGGAGCAGTCGGGTCCGCAGCCACTGCTTGGTGTAAGCGGCCTTGGCGCCCAGCTGAGGCAGCCGGTCAATCACATCGCCAGCCAGATGATAGCGGTCAAGCTCGTTCATCACAACCATATCGAATGGCGTGGTGGTGGTGCCCTCTTCCTTATACCCACGGACATGGATATTCGCATGGTTGGTGCGGCGGTAAGTCAGACGGTGGATGAGCCATGGATAACCGTGGTAAGCCACAATCACCGGTTTATCCTTGGTGAACAACACATCGAAATCATGGTCAGACAGACCGTTTGGATGGTCGGAAGGCTGCATCAGCGTCATCAGGTTGACGACATTGATGACACGGATCTTGATATCCGGCTGATGTTCACGCAGGATTTTCACAGCCGCCAGCGTTTCCAGGGTCGGCACATCACCGATACAGCACATCACGACGTCCGGTTCTGCACCCTTGTCATTGCTTGCCCAGTCCCAGATACCGATACCGGCAGTACAGTGGTCAATCGCCTGCTCCATCGACAGATACTGCAGTTCAGGCTGCTTGCCCGCCACAATCACATTGATGCGGTGACGGCTCCGCAGACAGTGGTTGGTCACCGACAG
This sequence comes from Anaerovoracaceae bacterium, assembly GCA_963651715.1. Taxonomy (GTDB): domain Bacteria; phylum Pseudomonadota; class Gammaproteobacteria; order Burkholderiales; family Burkholderiaceae_D; genus Oxalobacter. The sequence goes on along the minus strand of CAVJQJ010000181.1, from coordinate 12,593 downwards.
CAGACAGTTGGTATCAGGTGGCAGATAGACACGGGTCACATCCGCCTTCTTGTTCATCACCTGGTCGATGAATCCCGGATTCTGATGGCTCAGGCCATTGTGGTCCTGACGCCAGACATGGGAAGTCAGCAGATAGTTCAGCGAGGCAACAGGACGGCGCCATGGGATATGGCGGCAGACCTCCAGCCACTTCGCATGCTGGTTGAACATGGAATCGATCACATGGATGAACGCCTCATAGCAGGGGAAGAAACCATGACGCCCCGTCAGGATATAGCCCTCCAGCCAGCCCTCACACTGGTGTTCAGACAGCATTTCCAGCACACGGCCTGTCTTGGAAACCTTGTCATCGGTCGGCTTGACCTCATCCATCGACATCCGCTCGGTTACCTCAAACACCGCATTCCAGCGGTTGGAATTGGTTTCATCCGGACAGAAGACACGGAAATTCTTGTTCTTGTCATTCAGCGTGAAGACATCGCGGATCATCCGCCCTTGGACACGGGTTGCCTCGGCAATCACGACACCCGGTTCCGGCACATCGACCGCATACTGACGGAAATCAGGCATCCGCAGGTCACGCAGCAGGATACCGCCGTTCGCATAAGGATTGGCCCCCATACGGCGTTCACCTTTTGGCGCCAGCTCGGCCAGCTCAGGCTTCAGTTTGCCGGATGCATCGAACAGCTCGGAAGGCTGATAGCTCAACAGCCAGTCAGACAGCACCTTCAGATGGTCGGGATTGTTGCGGACATCGTTGACCGGCACCTGATGGGAACGGAAAGTCCCTTCGACCTGCACCCCATCCACCACAGAAGGTCCCGTCCAACCCTTAGGGCTGCGCAGAATGATGACTGGCCATTTCGGACGGATTGTCAGACCGCCTTCGCGGGCATCCTTCTGGATGGTTCGGATATGCGCAACGACATCATCCAGCACCGAAGCCATCCGCTGGTGCATTTCCATCGGATCATCGCCCTCAACATAGTAAGGCTCATACCCATACCCCCACATCAGCGCGTCCAGTTCTTCAGGTGGAATACGGGACAGCACGGTTGGACCGGCGATCTTCGCATCGTTCAGATGCAGGATCGGCAGCACCGCCCCATCGCGGGCAGGGTTGATGAACTTGTTCGAATGCCAGCCGGTCGCCAGCGGACCGGTTTCAGCCTCACCGTCACCCACCGCGCAGGCGACAATCAGATCAGGATTGTCCATCACCGCACCGTAGGCATGTGACAGCGCATAACCCAGTTCGCCACCCTCATGGATGGATCCCGGCGTCTCAGCCGCCGCATGGCTTGGGATACCGCCAGGGAAAGAGAACTGGGTAAACAGTTTCTTCATCCCCTCCGCATCCTCGGAGATATTCGGATACAGCTCGCTGTAAGTCCCTTCCAGATAAGTGTTCGCAACCAGTGCGGGACCTCCATGACCGGGACCCGCCATGAAAATCATGTTCAGGTCATACTGCTTGATGATGCGGTTGAGATGGACATACATGAAGTTCAGTCCCGGCGTCGTTCCCCAGTGCCCCAGCAGACGGGGCTTCACATCGTCTGCGGACAGCGGACGTTTCATCAGGGGATTGTCAAACAGATAGATCTGACCGACAGAAAGATAATTCGCCGCATTGAAATAAGCATTGATTTTCTGCAGCATTTCAGGGGACAGGGGTTCAACATGCTGGTCTTTTTCTGTGGCCATATGCACTCCTTTCTTTGGGCGGTGACTTTATCTTATTGCAGGATAAAACCACCAAGGTATCGAGACAGCGCCGCCAGTGCGGCGCCTATCCTGACAATATAACATCTATCAGGGGAATTTTGGACGGCACATCCCGACATTCAGGAAAATACCGCCATCTCCGCTTTTACCGTCTGACAAGACGGCAGATTTCCCCGATCCAGAGCACCAACGAGGTCGCACCGATGATAAGGAACCAATCCAGGATACCGAGCGGCACCACATTGAAGAAAGAACCGCCCACACTCACAATCAGCACCTGCCCGATGACAATCAGACAGGCGATCAGACCGAATCCCCGGCATCCTTTCAGATTGAAAGCCGAACGCCCCGTCGCAAATGCGCGGGCATTGAACATATTCCAGAACTGCAGCATCACAAACACCGTGAAAATGATGCTCAGTTCATAAGGCGACAGGCCATCGCCGTCACCCAGTCCTTTCAGGGCTGACAGGTCCATCAGGCAGGTGATATCGCTGTGTCCAAAGAGATAGACCAGTCCGGTCAGCACCAGGAAGAACACGCCACCGATACCGATAATGCACCAGCGCATCGCCGGCGTGATGATGAACGCATTCCGGTTGCGCGGCCGGTCCCGCATCACTGCCCGGTCAGGCGGCAGGGATGCCAGCGCAACCGCCGCAAAGGTATCCATGATCAGATTGACCCACAGCATCTGCGTGATGGTCAGCGGAGAATCCATCCCCATGAATGCCCCGGCCAGCACCGTCAGGCAGGCGGCGACATTCACAATCATCTGGAACAGGATGAACCGCTGGATGTTCTGGTAAAGCGAGCGCCCCCACATCACCGCATTCCCGATACTGGAGAACGCATTGTTCACAATTGTGATGTCACTGGCCTCCTTCGCCACAGCCGTTCCATCCCCCATCGACAGCCCGACATCCGCCGCATTCAAGGCAGGTGCATCATTGGTGCCATCCCCGGTCACCGCCACCACATGCTGCCGGCTTTTCAGCGCCTCGACCAGACGCCGCTTATCCATAGGACGGGCACGGGCGATGATCTTGATGGATTCCACCCGCGCCAGCACCTCCTCATCGGACAGCGCCGCAAACGCAGGACCGGTGATGATGTTTTCCTCACCGTCGGTTTCCTGCCAGAGCCCGATCTGGCGGCCGATCTCACGGGCAGTTCCCGGGGTATCCCCGGTGACAATCTTCACCCCGATACCGGCATCGAAACAGGTCCTGACCGCATCCGGCACATCCGCCCGCACAGGATCCGCAATCGCCACAAACCCCATGAACGTCAGGTTACGGGCAGCAATCCGCCCATTCTCGATAGCCGGTTCATTTTCCGTCAGCGCCTGATAGGCAAACCCCAGGGTACGCATCGCCTGACGCTGGTATCCCAGCAGACGCTCATTCATCGTCACCGTATCCACATTGCCCTGGACGGAGGAACACAGCCCTCGGACAATCTCAGGTGCGCCTTTCACAAACAGCATCCGCTGACCGTTCGCTCGCCGCACCACCGTCGCCATATACTTCCGCTCGGTCGTGAACGACAGCTCTTCCAACCGCTGTGCCGCCTCACGGACAGCCAGATAATCGATATCATGGTCTCTCAGCCAGAGCAGCAGAGCCCCTTCGGTTGGATTGCCCAGCACCTCGACCCTGTCCGCCTGCGATACATCCAGCTGGGCAGTTGAATTCAGGGCAATCCCCTCGACAATCAGGTCAACCACCGCACCGCCAATCGGAATCTGGGCACTATCCAGCGCAAAGAAATCCGTCCGGTAGACCTGCATCCGGTTCTGCGTCAGCGTCCCGGTCTTGTCCGTACAGATGACAGTCGTCGCCCCCATCGTTTCGCAGGCGTGCATCTTGCGCACCAGATTATGGGTCGCCAGCATCCGCCGCATGCTGTAGGCAAGCGCCAGTGTCACCGCCATCGGCAGCCCTTCAGGCACCGCCACAACCACAATCGTGACCGCCAGCATCAAAGACTGGAGCATATAGGAAGCGAATGGAAGCCAGCTGAACGGTTCACCGCTGGTCAAGTACATCATCACCCGGCCAATGAGAATCAGTGCAGCCAGACCATAACTGGCTTTGGAAATCAGCGCGCTCAGACCGGCGAGCTGACGGTCGAGTGGCGTCTTCGTCCCATCATCGATCCAGGTCGCCTCAAACACCTTGCCGTTTTCCGTTGCATCGCCAACCGCAAAGACCCGGCAGACACCATGACCTTCCATGACCCGGGTGCCACGCATGACATAATTCGAGGGGAAAGTCGCCTCAGCATCAAAATCCACTGCATTCACCGCCTTCCGGCACAGCGGTTCCCCGGTCAATGTAGACTCATCGATGCTCAATGATACCGACGACAGCAGTTCTGCATCGGCAGGCACCTCATCCCCGGTATTGATCAGCAGGATGTCATCGACAACCACATCCTTCTTCGCAATACAGACAATCTGACCGTTACGGATTGCCTGGACAGGCTCCTCATCATTCACCTCATTGAGGATGGCAAACTCCCGGTCAGCCTTCAGCTCGAAATAGAACGACAGCCCGGTCGCCAGCAGCACAGCGATAAAAATGCCCAGAGGTTCAAAGAACACCATGGCATCCTTGCCCACACAGAAGAACTCATAGCAGGAAATCCCCAGGGACAGAGCGCCTGCAACCAGCAGGATGACAATCAGACGGTCCTCGAACTTGGCAAGGAACTGCCGCCAGAGCGGCGTCTTGGGAGGGGGCGTCAGCAGATTGCTGCCATGCCCCTCGCGGCTCAGTAGCACCTGCGCATCGGTCAGACCAGACTCAAACAATTCTGGATTCATCGGCCACCTCGACAGGAAAACAGCGGGCTTGACCTCGGGCAGTCAGGCAGCATCGGACGAAGTAAGAGAAAAAAACTCATGGATAGCAGTGGAAGAGCATCTCGATAGACCATAAAACGACATCCCACCGCCTGTCAACTCTTCCCTGATAAAACGCGATGGTCATGCCGCAAGTCTTGTCGAAAAACCTCAGAAGGTTTCACGCAGATGCCACGGAGAAAGGCTCCAGAGACTGTTGACATCTGCACGGCTGCCAACTACTCCCCTGCGAAAGACAGTGAATTGATTGTATGTGAAAAAACAGGGGCAATCAATGGCCCTGTTCCAGCAGGATTATTTCTTCGCTTTCGTTGGACGCTTCCAGTCAGCGATCGAGACCGGTTTCGCACGGGTGATGACCAATGCGCCGGGATCCGCATCACGGGTCAGTGTCGTGCCTGCACCGATGGTTGCCCCGGCACCGACCTTGACAGGCGCAACCAGTTCACAGTTGGTCCCGATGAACGCATCGTCACCGATGACCGTACGGTGCTTGTTCGCGCCGTCGTAATTGCAGGTGATTGCGCCGGCACCGATATTGACGCGGGTACCGACAGAAGAATCACCGACATAAGCCAGATGGTTCGCCTTGCTCTGTGCGGCGATCTGGCTGTTCTTCACTTCAACGAAATTGCCGATATGGACCTCCTCGCCAAGATCGGCACCGGTCCGCAGGCGGGCATAAGGACCGACCAGGGAACCCGCACCGACCTTCGCCCCATTCAGATGGCAGAAACCACGGATTTCCGCACCATCAGCCACCTGGGTATCCTTGATGACACAGTTCGGAGACACGATGACACCGTCACCGAGAACCACATCCCCCTCGAACACACAGTTCACATCGATGAAGACATCCCGACCACAGGTCAGTGTGCCACGCACATCGATACGGTTCGGATCAGCCAGTGTCACACCTTGGGCCAGAAGTCTATCGGCGACCTGACGCTGATAGATGCGTTCCAGTTCCGCCAGCTGAGGCTTGCTGTTTACGCCCATCGCTTCACAGACCTGGTCAGGCTGGGAAGAGACAACCACGATGTTTTCAGCCAGCGCCTTGCCAACAATATCGGTCAGGTAATATTGACCCTGTGCATTATTGTTGCCCAAGGTTGCCAGCCAGCGTTTCAGCGGCGCTGTTGGGGCACACATGATGCCGGTATTCACCTCATTGACCACCAGCTCTTCAGGCTTGCCGTCTTTCTGTTCCACAATACGGACAATATCGCCATTTTCACGGATGATACGGCCATAACCCGTTGGATTGTCCAGCATCACGGTCAGGATACCCAGGGCATTGCCACCAGCGGTATCCACCAGCCGTTTCAGCGAAACAGGATTGACCAGGGGATTGTCACCATACAGCACCAGGGTTGGGACACCGTCATCCAGCTCAGGAACCGCTTGAAGGACCGCATGCCCGGTACCCAGCTGTTTTTCCTGTTTGACAAAGACCACATCCGTTGCGGCGGTCCGTTCCTTCACCAGCTCACCGCCGTGACCATAAACCACAATCAGCTTGGTTGGCTTTAATCCACGCGCCGCATCCAGCACATGTGCCAGCATCGGCTTACCAGCCAATGGATGAAGGACTTTTGGCAGGGAGGAATACATCCGTTTGCCCATACCCGCCGCCAGAATAACGATATTCATAAAAAGGTTCCCCTGTTGCTTGTGTTTTCTCCACCCGATACTTTATCAGACTGTTTCGAATTTTCCCACCTGACGGTTCTTCCGTACATGGTCCCAGTTGAAAACACGGCCATTCATCAGGACATAGACACCTTTAGGCAACAGTTGCACCGCACTCACCGCCGTGCCGAGATTGAAAAACGCATCCGAACGGTCAAACTCATAAGGCACCATCGCACCGGTCAGCACGATGGTCTTGTCCAGCTCCCCCTTGCCCAGCACCGCGGCGGTCTCGCTCATCGTATCCGTGCCATGCACGATTACAATCTGCGAAGCGTCGCTTTTACGGCAGGCATCAAGCACCTGCTGACGATGCGATGCCTGCATCTCCAGGGAATCAACCAGACAGACGGTCTCATAGGTATAAGGCACCGTTACCCTTGCCCGGTCCAGGATGGCGGGCAGATGGGTCTCAGTGAACACCAGCTGGCCGTTGAGTTCGTTGTAATGCTTTTCAAAAGTACCGCCGGTGGCGATGAAATGGATAGATTGGGAAGATTCGTTCATAGGGATCCTCATAGAATACTGAAATAGTTACGGGTCACCGGATCGGTGTGATAAGTCTTGTTCCACCCAGGCGGGCAAGGCAGTGAAGGACCGTCATAGTCCGGAACCCCTCGGTTCACCGGATAGACCGGCAACACATTGGAGAAGGAACCATCGGGATTCCGGCGGCGCTCAAGGCTGTACATATACCCCGGCAGCAGCACCTTGCAGATCCGCTGGAACCAGCGGGTATGCTCCTCATCCTCGCCATAGGCGGAAGCAAGCCCCTCAGGATCAAACTTGGACAGCGCCTTGACCAGCTCATCGGCGGTTGCCCCCGGGACATCCCCCCACCCCATCACGGGGTTGAAGATATAGTCATAGCCGGAACCATACCACCTCTTGCACCAGCCACGCTGGTGCCAGGTCCGGTTGGCAGTGAACAGATGCCAGTTCCAGTGCATGCCCGATTCACGGGGCCAGGAATGCAGATACAGCCGCTGGAAACCCGCACGGTGCAGTGCCAGCATCATCGCCATCAGACGGGCATGGGGCATCCTGTCAGGTGCCTGCTTGCGGAAAAGGATAGGCTCACCGTCAGCATACTGGACAGCATCGGTGGAAAGATTGAGATCGATACCCTGCCGCTCATCGCCAAAACGCACCGTCACCCACCCGGTGAGCAGGTTCACGGCAGTCATCACGCCGTATCCTCGGTGACGTTGGAACACCACGGTTCCTGGGGCAATCGTTTTCATGGGAGAGATTATAAATCAAAGCCTGCCACAGCCATCAGAGGTCTGCACGCAGCGCCTCCTGCTCAGCCCGTGCTTTCGCCTTGGCCTCGGCTTCCGCCTTCGCTGTTTCCAGCATTACGGCACGGGTTTCCGGTGTTTCCAGACTGATGCGGCCCAACGCGCCGCTACGGTAATCCTGGATGAAAGTATGCGCCCCCTTCTCGAAATCGACCCCGCCGCCGCGGACCTTGAACCCACGGTGCTTGGCGACCGCCTCGATCAGGCCGACACCATCCATCCCTTCGACAGAAATCTTGTACCGGGCTTCCAGCAGCTTCGGATAACGCCTGATCAGCACATCCCCGAGAAAAGCCGCAACCTCCTCCTCGATGATTGCATTCACCCCGATGGCATGGCTTGCCGCCAGCATGAAACCATCGCTGTCATACGCGATCTTCGGCCACATCAGGCCAGGCATATCCGTCAGCACCATCGTCTTGTTCAGATACAGACGCTGCTGCTGTTTCGTCACCGCAGGCTCATCGCCCACCTTCGCCACACGCTTCTTCAGCAGACCGTTCATCAACGTGGACTTGCCCACATTCGGAATCCCCATCAGCAGCATCCGGACCGGCTTGCCAGGACCGACGCGGTGAGGCACCTGCTCACGGCACATCGCAAGCAGCTTCGCAACCTCCGCTGGATTCTTGCAGGACAGCGCGACCGCCGTCACCCCTGGCTGGCTGTTGAAATAATCCAGCCAGGCCTTCGTGGCCGCAGGATCGGCCAGATCACTCTTGTTCAGGATCTTCAGACAGGGACGCTGACGCTGGAGGCGGATCTCCTCCACCATCGGATTGCTGCTCGCCGCCGGTAGACGGGCGTCCAGCACCTCGATCACCAGATCGGTGATCTCCATCGTATCCGCCGCCTTCTTGCGGGCGGTGTTCATATGTCCCGGGAACCACTGAATTGTTGCCATAACCGATCCTCAATCCAGTCCAGCCAGCGTTTTCACATGAGCCGCCACACTGCGGTAAAGCGCATCCAGGCTGTACCCGCCCTCAGAAACACTGACCACACGTCCCTGGCAGTGCGCATCCGCATAATCCATCAGCTGACGGGTGATCCACGCATAATCTGCTTCCACCAGCTCCATCCCGCCGATCGGGTCATCACGGTGGGCGTCGAAACCGGAAGAAATGAAAATCATCTCAGGCCGCTGCTCATCGAAAAACGGCAGCCACTGCTCGGTCAGGATCTTGCGGATCAGCGTACCATCCGCACCTTTAGGCACCGGCACATTCAGCATATGCTTGATGGGAAACTCGTTCCCCCGGAACGGATAGATGTATTCCTGATAGTAGCTCGCCATCGCCACACGGGGCTCATAGGCAAAGATATTCTCTGTCCCGTTGCCGTGATGCACATCCAGGTCGACAATCACCACCTTCTTCAGGCCACGGATCCGCACCGCATACATCGCGGCGGCGGCCATGCTGTTGAACACACAGAAACCCATCGCCTCACCCATCTCAGAGTGATGGCCGATAGGACGGTTCACGCAGAACGCATTGTCGATCTCGCCATCGATCACCGCATTCGTCGCCGCAATCGCTCCCCCGACAGTCCGCAGGGAAGCCTTCCAGCTGTAATGGTTCAGCGGCGTCTCATCCACACAGTTGTAGAAACCGGGATCAGGCACATCCTTCACGATGTTGATCATGTCCTGGATATGCACCCGACGGATATCCTGCTCATCCGCCTCAGGCGAGAGACGGTACTGCAGGACATCATCCAGGCCGAAATCCTTGAACGCCTTGAACATCGCCCGCATACGGGCAGGACTCTCAGGATGGTGTTCCCCCATCTCATGCAGTTCGTTATAAGGATGGAAATAGACTGCTGTCGTCATAATCGTCTCTCTCTGGTGGTGGGGACACCCCCTCGGCATCCCGCTTGACATGCCCATAGCGTAACATGATTTGTCAAAGGGGCAATAAAAACCCCGCAGGAAAACCCACGGGGTTCAATGCAATCCGGAAAACTTACTTCTTCAGCCAGGCCTCGATGGACTGGCGAAACAGTTTTTCACCTTCCTCGATATGTTTGTCCTCGATGACCAGGGCTGGCACATAACGGATGACATCATAACCGGCGAGCAGGATCAGCAGCCCCTGTTCCTGCGCTTCAGCAGTAATCTCAGCCGCTCTGGCATGATACTTCTCAGACATCACCAGACCCAGCATCAGGCCAGAACCACGGACACCGCTGAACACATCAGGATAATCAGCCGCGACACGTTCCAGGCTGGCACGCAGTTTCTTGCCCTTCTCAACCACATTCGCAAGGAACGCAGGCTGGCTCAGGATATCGAACACCGCATTGGCGACAGCAGCGCCCAGTGGATTGCCACCATAAGTGGAGCCATGGGATCCTGGGGTGAACACCTTCGCGACACGGTCGGTTGTCAGCATCGCTGCGATAGGGAAACCATTGCCCAGTGCTTTCGCAGAAGTCAGGATATCTGGTTCAACACCATAGTCCATATAGGCGAACAGCGAACCGGTACGGCCCAGACCACACTGCACTTCATCGAAAATCAGCAGCGCATTATGCTGGTCACACAGTTCACGCAGTGCTTTCAGGTAAGCCGGATCGGCAGGAATGATGCCGCCTTCACCCTGGACAGGTTCAACAACCACCGCGCAGACATCGTCACCGATAGCCGCCTTGGCAGCATCGATGTCATTGAAGACGATATGGTCGATCTTCTGAGGCAGCGGTTCAAAACCCGCCGTGTATTTTTCCTGACCGCCGACAGACACCGTGAACAGCGTCCGGCCATGGAACGCATGGAAACAGGAAACGATGCGGTTCTTGTCTGGACCGTAATTCACATGCGCCCATTTACGCGCCAGCTTGAAAGCCGCTTCATTCGCTTCACCGCCGGAATTGCAGAAAAACGCCTTGTCGGCGAAAGTCGCATTCACCAGCTTGCGGGCGAGCTTCAGCACAGGTTCATTGGTGAAATAGTTGCTGATATGCCAGAGATTCTTTGCCTGCTCAGTCAAGGCACCGACGACCTCATCCGGGCAATGACCCAGTGCCATCACCGCAATACCGGCGCTCAGGTCAAGATATCGCTTGCCAGACTGATCCCAGACTTCGAGCCCCTTTGCCCGGACAGGAATAAAAGAAGCCGGTGCAAAAACCGGCACCATCACATCATCAAACGTCTGGCGGGTCACGCCACTTTCGACTGCTGCAGTCATCTCAACACTCCAATCAGGAATGGGACACACGTCCCAATCTTATCAATCTTAAAAACCTTTGCCGAGGACAGATGGTGATTCTCCGCACCATCCTCAGACCATAAAGATTCATTCTATACTGAACAACCCATCAGCGGACACCCCCAGCCGAAAAAACACCGGCACCATCAGCCACTGTTGCAAACCACCACGCAAACACACCGTTCAACCCGATTTCGCCCTGCTTAAAACCGAATATTTTGCTTTTTTCCCATTCGGTAGGGATAATGGAAGCAGGGACGTTGAAACACGTCAACCACACAGAAAAAGAAGGGGGCCCATCATGAAACTGGATACCGCACCTATCGCTGCCATCGCAACAGCCTCAGGAAGAGGTGGCGTTGGCATCGTCCGCATCTCAGGCAGGAATCTCGATGCATTCATCACGGGATTTTTCAAGAATGCCGATATGACCCTCCCGATGAAACCGCGTTTTGCCTACTTCACACAGTTCAAGGATGCAGAAGGCAGCATGATTGATGAGGGCATCGCCCTGTTCTTCAAGGGACCACATTCCTATACCGGCGAAGACTGTCTGGAACTGCAGGGCCACGGTGGCACCATCGTTATGCAGATGCTCCTCAAACGCTGTCTTGAAGTCGGCGCCAGCCTCGGTCTGCGCATGGCGGAACCGGGCGAATTCACCAGACGCGCCTTCCTCAACAACCGCATCGACCTGACCCAGGTGGAAGCCATCGCCGACCTCATCGATGCAACCACTGAAGAATCCGTCCGCTCCGCGACACGCTCCATGAGCGGTGAATTCTCCAGACAGATTCAGACCGTCGCCAATGACGTCATCAACCTGCGCATGCTCGTTGAAGCCACCATGGACTTTCCAGAAGAAGACATCGACTTCCTCGCCAAGGAAAAACCAAACGAACGCATCGCCGATATGCGGATTGCTTTGAAAAACATCCTCAGCCAGGCGGCACAGGGCGTCCTCCTGCGCGATGGCATCAACATCGTCCTCGCAGGCCAGACCAACGTCGGCAAATCCTCCCTGTTCAACACCATGACAGGCACCAACTCAGCGATTGTCACCCCGATTGCAGGCACAACCCGTGACAAGATCACCGAATCCTTCCAGCTTGAAGGCATTCCAGTCGTCCTCACCGATACCGCAGGCATCCGGGAAAAAGAAGCTGCAGACGAAGTCGAGAAAATCGGCATCGACCGCACATGGGATGAAATCGGCAAGGCGGACATGATCCTCCACCTGCTCGATGCAAGCATCGGACCAACCCAGGAAGACGAAATCACCTTTGCATCCTTCCCGGAAAACATTCCGGTCATCCAGGTCTGGAACAAGATCGACATCTCCGGTCACCGGCCATCACTGGACCATATCATGGGCACCACGCAGGTCTATCTCTCAACTGTCACCGGTCAGGGCATCGACCTCCTCAAGGAAGCCGTGCTTGAAGCCGCCGGCTGGGTCAAGACAGGCGAATCCACCTGCCTCGCCCGTGAACGCCACATCACCGCCATCCGTGAGGCAGACAGCCATCTGGCGGCTGCGTCTGAACTGGCAGAAAACGGCGACAACCTCGACCTGCTCGCAGAAGAACTGTGCCTCGCGCAAAATGCCCTCAACAGCATCACCGGGGAATTCACCTCCGATGATCTGCTCGGCAAGATTTTCTCCCAGTTCTGTATCGGTAAATAAACACCATAAAAACCGGAATGCCCTGCGGGAATCCCGCAGGGCATTGTTGTCATAAGAAAACCCCCAGCTAAGCTGGGGGTTCCAAAAAGCTTACAGCT
>CAVJQJ010000180.1:0-2808 GCA_963651715.1 Anaerovoracaceae bacterium | reverse complement strand
ATCATGGACCGTGCACTCGGTGAATACATTGTTGGCGGTGTCCACACCACCATCCCGTTCTACCGTCAGCTGATCAACCAGCCACTGTTCCGCAAGGGTGATATCACCACCCACTTCGTTCAGGATCATCCAGAACTGTTCCAGTACGAAGACCTGGCACCGGAAGAAGAACGTCTGGCGAAACTCGTTGCAGAAATCTCTGCAAAGGGCTACAACCCATACGTCCAGCTCGGCGAATACCGCAAACCAGACACGCCACGTCTGAGCGCATTCGATCCTGTCCTGCCAGAAATCAGTGCAGAAGCCCGTCGTCGTCCAAACCCATATCCACACGGTGACCGTGTCGCCCTGCTGGATTACATCCGTGACACCGACATCATCCACTTCTCTGACACAACAACCCGTGACCAGACCCAGTCCAACTCCGGTAACCGTCTGCGTCTGGCGGAAGACCGTCTGCTTGGCCCATACCTCGATAACATCGGTCTGTTCTCCATTGAAAACGGTGGTGGTGCACACTTCCACGTTGATATGCTGGCGAACATGACCTACCCATTCAAAGAAGCCGCAGAATGGAACCGCTTCGCACCTAAGACACTGAAACAGCTGCTGGTCCGTTCCACCAATACCCTGGGCTACCAGCCACAGCCACGCAATGTCATGCATGCGACCGGTGAAATGGTTTGTGACAATTTCCAGATTGTCCGCAGCTTCGACTTCCTGAATCATGTCGAAAACATGCTGCCATTCGCAGAAGTCGTCCTGAACCGTAAAGACTGCGTATTCCAGCCTGCACTGTCCATGTCCAATGCGAAAGGCTTTGACGTCAAGCATTACATGGGGGTCACCCAGCACATCATCACCATGATTGCAAAACTGATGGGTGTCGGTGAACATGAAGCGGCACGCCACTTCATCCTCGGTCTGAAAGACATGGGTGGTGTTATGCCTCCACAGTTCATGACCCAGCTGGTCACCGCCCTGCGTAAGGAATGGCCAGAACTGGTCCTGCATTATCACCGTCACGTCACCGACGGTCTGTTCCTGCCTGCATGTGCTGCAGCAGCGAAAGCAGGCTGCCAGATTGTTGACGTGGCACTGGGTTCTTCCGTCCGCAGCTATGGTCAGGGTGATGTCCAGTCCCTGGTTGCCTACATGGAAGACGAAATGGGGCTGAAGACCAACCTCGACAAGAGCGCGATCCGCGACGCAAACTTCGTCTGCAAGCAGATCATGCCTTACTTCGACCGTTACTGCGCACCATACTTCCAGGGCGTGGATTACGACGTTGTCGCACACGGCATGCCAGGTGGCGCAACTTCTTCCTCTCAGGAAGGCGCCATGAAGCAGGGCCATATCCACCTGCTGCCATTCATGCTGCGTTTCCTTGAACAGACCCGTAAGATTGTCCGTTACCACGACGTGACCCCAGGCAGCCAGATTACCTGGAACACTTCCTTCCTCGCTGTGACCGGTGCACACCGTCGCGGTGGCGATGAAGAAGTCCGTCGTCTGCTGCACGTGCTGGAAGCCATCAACAGCATGCCAGAAGAAAAACTGTCAGAAGATCTGAAGAAAGACCGTCTGATCATCTACCGTGACTGTAACGACGCATTCCGTAATCTGCTGCTGGGTAAATTCGGCCGTATGCCACTGGGTTTCCCACCAGACTGGGTCTACGAAAGTGCATTCGGAACCAACTGGAGAGATGCTGTTGCACGCCGCACCGAAGTGTCTCCAATTGAATCCCTGCCAGCCGCTAACCTGGCCGCACAGCGTGATGAATTCACCCGTCTGCTGAAACGTCCACCTACTGACGAAGAATTCGTCATGTATCTGAACTTCCCTGGCGATGCGCTGAAGACCGTTCAGTTCCAGCAGGAATTCGGTGATCCTAACTGTCTGCCACTCAACATCTGGTTTGAAGGTATGCAGGTCGGTGAAACCCTCATGTTCCGCGATTCTGAAGGTAAACCTCACCAGCTGCAGATGATTGCGATTTCCCGTCCTAAGGAAGATGGTAAATCCACCGTCCGCTACATCCTTGACTCTGAATTCATGCAGTCCTCCGTCATGCTCTCAAGCGGTACCGGCGCAGGCTTGAAGGGTGTTACAATGGCTGACAGAAACGACATCTATCAGGTTCCAGCACCAAGTGCAGGCGACCTGTGGGTCATGTATGTCTCCCCAGGCGACATCGTCAAGAAGGGGGCGGAAATCTTCAACGTTTCCATCATGAAGCAGGAAAAAGCCGTCTTGGCACCATGTGACGGTATCGTCAAACGTGTCCTCAAGACAGCAGACTTCAAGGCGAACAAGAAGATGGTTCCAGTCCGTGAGGGCGAACTCCTCGTTGAACTGGGCCCAATCCCTCAGATGTGTCCAAACGAAGCATGTGGCTACCATATCGGCAGCTCCGATGCCCGTTTCTGCCCATACTGCGGTACCCATCTGCACTGATTGGCTGACCAGTCTGTCAAACGAAAAATGCCCTGAGATTCTCAGGGCATTTTTTTGTCATAAGAAACCCCCCAGCTAAGCTGGGGGTTCCAAAAAGCTTACAGCTATGGTGAGAAAACACCTTCAGAACTGGTAGAAAAGAAATGCGGCTAGCAACTGCAAATCGAATAAACCAGAAAGAAGGAAATCACATGAGTGGCACCAAAAGCTTATCCCATACGAAGTGGAATTGTAAGTACCACATAGTCTTTGCCCCGAAATACAGACGACAGGTCTTTTACGGAGAGAAACGCCGTGCGATAGGGGAAATCCTGAGAAAACTGTGCGAATGGAAAGGCATCGCCATCG
>CAVJQJ010000179.1:0-4664 GCA_963651715.1 Anaerovoracaceae bacterium | reverse complement strand
GGTCAGGGGATCTTCTGCGGTCAGGACCGGCAGACCGGTTTCTTCAGAAAGGAGACGGTCGAGGTCATGCAGCAGTGCACCACCACCGGTCAGCATCATGCCTTTTTCAGCAATATCCGCACCGAGTTCCGGCGGAACCTGTTCCAAGGCTTCCTTGACTGCGGCAACGATACGGTTCAGGGGATCGTTGAGCGCTTCCAGGATTTCATTGCTGCTGATGGTGAAGGAACGAGGAATCCCTTCTGCCAGATTTCTGCCCTTGACTTCCATTTCGCGGACTTCAGCGCCTGGATAAGCACAGCCGATGGTCTTCTTGATGGTTTCTGCGGTCTGTTCACCGATAAGCATCCCGTAGTTGCGACGGATGTAGTTGACGATTGCTTCATCGAAACGGTCGCCCCCCACACGGATAGAGCCTTTATAGACCATGCCACCCAGCGAGATGATACCCACTTCAGTGGTACCGCCACCGATATCGATGACCATGGAACCGTTTGCTTCAGAAACCGGCAGACCAGCACCGACAGCAGCCGCCATTGGTTCTTCAATGAGGTAAACCTTGGACGCACCCGCGCCGAGTGCGGATTCACGGATAGCGCGGCGTTCAACCTGGGTGGAGCCACAAGGAACGCAGATGATGATCCGTGGGGATGGACGGAAGAAGCGGGATTCATGAACCATACGGATGAACTGCTTGAGCATCTGTTCCGTCACGATGAAATCTGCGATGACGCCGTCTTTCATTGGACGGATAGCGTCCATGTTGCCAGGAACCTTGCCCAGCATCTGTTTTGCCTGTTTACCGACCGCCTGGATGCTCTTGCGTGCACCTGGACCATCGTAACGGATAGCAACAACAGAAGGTTCGTCGAGGACGATGCCAGAATTACGGACATATATCAGGGTATTGGCGGTACCCAGGTCAATTGCCAAATCGTTAGAGAAAAAACTACGGAAAAAACCAAACATGATTGTTTTGAAATATTTAAAAAACCGCCCTGAAGGCGGCATATCCCCCAAAAATGCACCTGTCGCGTTTACGTGCAGGCGTGCAGATGTGTAACTCGTTCACATTCTACCTTATAATTCCACGGATATATATCAGCCGAACCGCATTTCAGTGCGTTTCACCTTAAATATTGAAGGAAGTATCAGACTTATGGCACTTGAACTCTCTGATGTGGACCGTATCGCCAAGCTTGCTCAACTTGACGTTTCCGAAGCACAGATACAGAAAACCACAGAGCAGCTTAACCGTATTTTGGATTTGGTCGAACAGCTGCGCTCTGCAGACACCACAGGTGTTGAACCGCTTGCCCACCCCGTATCGGCATTCGAGGAAGATGTTGCTCTCCGTCTACGAACTGACACTGTGACAGAAGAGAACCACCGTGAAGACTATCAGGCACCTGCACCTGCTGTTGAAGACGGTCTTTTCCTGGTTCCAAAGGTTATTGAATAAACGGTATCTGCCTGTCGGCATTTACCTGTCATCCGGTTATTTTTGCAGTTATCCAATCCATGCATACAAAAACTCTCTCGGAACTGTCTGCCCTGCTGCAGACCAAGCAGATTTCGGCATCTGAACTTGCCAGTCTGTTCCTTAAACGCATCAATGCCAGTGAACTGAATGCTTTCCTGCATGTCGATGAAGCCCTGACATTGAAACAGGCCGCCACAGCCGATGAACGGCTTGCAAAAGGCGACGCCCATCCCCTGACCGGCGTGCCTATCGCCCATAAAGATATTTTCGTGACGAAAGACTGGCGTACGACGGCCGGCTCCAAGATGCTTGCCAATTATGTCAGCCCATTCGATGCGACTGTTGTTGAAAAACTGAAAGCCGCCGGGATGGTGAATCTTGGCAAACTGAACTGCGATGAATTCGCAATGGGGTCCGCCAATGAGAACTCTGCATTCGGTGCGGTCAAGAATCCTTGGGATACCCGTGCGGTTCCCGGTGGTTCTTCCGGCGGTTCTGCCGCTGCTGTCGCCGGCCGTCTGGCCCCCGCAGCAACCGCAACAGACACCGGTGGCTCCATCCGTCAGCCATCTTCTTTCTGTGGCGTAACCGGCATCAAGCCAACTTACGGTCGTGTTTCCCGCTACGGGATGATTGCCTACGCCTCTTCCCTGGATCAGGGCGGTGTGATTGCCCAGACCGCACAGGACTGCGCACTGCTGCTAGGCGAAATCGCAGGATTCGATCCCAAGGATTCCACCAGCATGAACCGCCCGGTTGACGATTACGTCACTGATCTGGACAAACCACTGGATGGTCTGCGGATCGGTCTGCCAAAGGAATATTTCGGTGAAGGTCTGGCCGCTGAGGTTGAACAGCCTATCCGTGAAGCGCTGAGAGTCTTCGAAAAACTCGGAGCAACACTGGTTGAGATTTCCCTGAAGAACACCAACCTGTGTATCCCAGCCTATTATGTCATCGCGCCGGCTGAAGCGTCTTCCAACCTAAGCCGCTACGACGGGGTCCGTTATGGTTACCGCACGGAACACTATACCGATTTGCAGGATATGTACCGTAAATCCCGTTCTGAAGGTTTCGGGGATGAAGTCCAGCGCCGCATCCTTGTCGGGACTTATGTGCTGAGCCATGGCTATTACGATGCGTATTACATTCAGGCACAGCGTGTCCGTCGTCTGATTGCAAACGATTACAAAGACGCGTTCACCCAGTGCGACATCATCATGGGACCTGTTGCTCCAACCGTTGCATGGGATCTGGGTGCTCAGGTCGACGACCCTGTTGCAAACTATCTGGGCGATATCTTCACCATCTCAACCAATCTGGCAGGTCTGCCAGGGATGTCTATCCCTTGCGGTTTCGGTCAGGGAGACCATGCAAAACGCCCTGTCGGCCTGCAGCTGACCGGCAGCTGGTTTTCTGAGGCGAAGCTCCTGAATGCCGCTCACCGCTTCCAGCAGGTGACCGACTGGCATCTGAAGGCACCTGAATAATCAGGAATTGCAAAGTATTTCATAAAGGAAAATTATGCAGTGGGAAGTAGTCATCGGTCTTGAAACGCACGTACAGCTTTCGACCGTCTCAAAGATTTTCAGCGGTGCCTCAACCAGTTTCGGTGCCGAACCAAACACTCAGGCCTGCCCCGTTGACCTGGCGTTGCCTGGCGTTCTGCCAGTCATGAACCGTGGCGCTGTCGAAAGAGCCATCCAGTTTGGTCTTTCTATCGGCGCAGAAGTCGCAAACCTGTCGGTGTTTGCCCGCAAGAATTATTTTTACCCAGATCTGCCTAAAGGCTATCAGATCAGCCAGTTTGAAAAACCTGTCGTCATCGGCGGGACCCTGGACTGTCTGGTTGAACCCAAGGGGCGTGATCCTTATACCAAAACCATCCATCTGACCCGTGCCCATCTTGAAGAAGATGCGGGTAAATCCATCCACGACCAGTTCCCAAGCCAGTCCGGGATTGACCTGAACCGTGCAGGTACGCCACTGCTGGAAATTGTGACGGAACCGGATATGCGCAGTGCGGCGGAAGCGGTTGCCTATGCGAAGACACTGCATTCTCTCGTGGTCTGGCTCGGCATGTCTGATGGCAATATGCAGGAAGGTTCTTTCCGTTGCGATGCGAACGTTTCTGTCCGTCCTGCCGGCACTGAAAAGCTGGGCACCCGTTGTGAAGTCAAGAACCTGAACTCTTTCCGTCATCTGGAAGATGCCATCAATTATGAAGTCGCCCGCCAGATTGAACTGATTGAAAACGGTGGCAAGGTGGTTCAGGCAACCCGTCTGTGGGATCCTGACAAACGTGAAACCCGCGAAATGCGCACCAAGGAAGATTCTGACGATTACCGTTACTTCCCAGACCCTGATCTGCCACCACTGGTCATTGAACCAGAATGGATTGAACAGGTGAAGGCTGCGATGCCTGAACTGCCTGGCGCGATGAAAGCCCGCTTTGCCGCTGATTATGGCCTGCCAGAATACGATGCAACCGTCCTGACCTCGTCCAAGGCCATGGCATCGTATTTTGAAAAACTGGTCTCGATGACCGGTAAACCACTGGCTAAACAGTGTGCGAACTGGATGATGGGTGATGTCTCCTCTGCCATGAACCGCGAAGGGATTGAAATCGATACAGTTCCTGTTTCTGCAGAACAGCTGTCCCTGCTGATGAAACGTATTGCTGACAACACGATTTCCAACAAGATTGCGAAAGAAGTTTTCGGGGTCATGTGGGACAGCAAACCAGATGACGCCAATGCAGTTGACCGCATCATTGATGAAAAAGGCCTGAAACAGATTTCTGATTCTGGCGCAATTGAGAAAATCATCGATGAAGTGCTGGCGAACAACCAGAAATCTGTCGATGAATTCCGTGCCGGCAAGGCAAAAGCTTTCAACGCCCTGATCGGTCAGGTGATGAAAGCGACGAAAGGCAAGGCAAATCCTGGTCAGGTCAATCAGATGCTGAAGAAGAAACTGGAAGCATAATCCGACTTTTTCATCCCTCCTGACGAAAGCCCGTTACTGAAAAGTGACGGGCTTTCTTTTATATTCCGAGTGTTGCATTCTTCAGATAATTCACATATATGCTAAAAAATGTATTCGATAAGACACAACAAATGTCTTCTATAAACTATAATTTATGTACATGACAGATTACAGTTTCATTCAATGGTATGAA
>CAVJQJ010000178.1:889-13359 GCA_963651715.1 Anaerovoracaceae bacterium | reverse complement strand
TCGGTGCTTTTCCCGCCGCAGGGCGGTAGACCTCAAGTCTGGGGATGGGCTCGTCGCGGAAGCCTTCGACCAAGGTGAGATCGGCGGGCTGCATGCGGGACAGCAGTTCCGTCAGCGTCGGTTCTTTTTCTGACCGCAGTTCATGGGCAATCACGAAGCGGTAAGGGGAGGTCAGCAGCACTTCGCAGGCGCCTGCCCGTCTCAGTCTGGCACTGTCCTTGTGAGGCGGTTCCAGCTCGACATCATGATGGCTGCTCTTGACGACATTGACGCGTAAGCCTGCATCAATCAACAACGGAACGGTTTTTTCCAGCAGGGTGGTCTTGCCGATGCCGGATGAACCGGAAATGCCGATGATCGGGTATCGAGCTTTCTTGGTCGCCATGATTGCTCCTGGATTATTTGGATGTGTCGATATCGAGATACTGCCAGTCCGACTGCAGGATGGGATGTTTCTTGAAGCCGAGCACGCGGTCGCGGACCAGCCAGTTGCGGGTGCGGGAAACATGGAGCACCCATGGGGTGTCGGCTTCCATCTGGCGGTTCATCTCGACAAAAACCGCATTGCGTTCATCGCCCTGTGGCAGGGAGACCGCCTGTCGGTAGAGGCTGTCAAAGGTGGATGAGCGGTAGCAGCCGAAGTTGCCTTCACCCGCGTTTGGACCATACAGCAGCTGCATGAAATTCTCGCCATCCGGGTAATCGGCATGCCATGCGCCCCCCCACATCATCAACCGGCAGCCAGCCGCATCTTTCAGGTTGTCTGCGAAGTTGCCGACCTCAAAGGCGACACGGACACCGATCTGGTCCAGTCCCCGTTTCCAGATTTCTGAAATGGTCCGGGCGGATGCACTGGCATCGGTGCGGATTTTCAGCAGCAGGGGTTTGCCATCTGGCATGGTGCGGTAACCGTCGGCCTGTTTCCTGTAGCCATAGTAATCCAGCAGGTGGGATGCCAGTTCTGGATCATAGGTGATGCTGCTTTCATAGTTCGGGTCATGTCCTGCCACCCCATCAGGAATCATCATCTGGGCAATGGTTGCCTGACCGTTGCGGAGCAGCTCGATTTCTGATTCGGTGTCATAGGACATGGCGATGGCCCGGCGTAGTGCGATCTTGTCGGGCGTGTACCCGCCGGTGGTCGGATCCTGCATGTTGAAGAGGGTATAGGTGACTTCAGGTTCAACCATGGTGTACTGGCGGATGCCCTGTTCGGTGAATTCGGGTTTCAGGACGCCGTCTTCCAGTGCGACAGGGGCTGCCAGTTGGGGCAGTTTGTCGAAATCGATGCCCCCTTCCTGAAAGGTGAGCCAGCGGGACTGCTCTTCTTCGATTATGGCAATCTCGATGCGGCCAATCTGGGGCATCTGCTTGCCCTGCATTTCCTGGACGAGCCGGTCATCCCATGCGTCACCGGTGGATTGGAAGTCCCAGACAAAGCCCCGGAAATAAGGGTTTGCCTCCAGGACAATGCGGCTTCGGGGAACATACTCCGCCAGACGGTAGGGCCCCGTACCGACAGGGTGTGAGGCGGCTTCATTGCCGTATCCCTCAATGGCCTCACGGGCAACGGCACCCAGCGCACCATACGCCAGGATATAAAGGAAGTTGGTGTCCGGTGAGGCTAGGCGGATCTGCAGGGTATAGCGGTCCGGTGTCTGAAGCCCGGCAACCGGTGCATCGTAATTGAACTGGCCTGTTTTCTCGGCTTTTTTCGCTAGGGCATCGAGGCCCACAATCTTGCCTCTTAGGAAGCCGGCGGAAGGGGAACGGTTGGCAGGATCCATCATCCGTTTGATGGTGTAGCTGTAGTCTTTTGCGGTGAGTTCCCGTTTCTTCCCCTTGAAGATGGGATCTGGCGCAAACCAGATGTTTTTCTTCAGGTGGAAGGTATATGTCCGGCCATCAGGACTGATGTCAGGCATGGCGGTGATGGTGTTGGGCACCAGTTTGGCTGGACGTGCGAGGTAATCGTATGTCAGCAGTGTCTCAAAGATGGCATCGGCCACCCAGCCGGAATAGTAGTTCTGGCTTTTGACCATATCAAAGCCGTCATCCGATGCCTCAAAGACGCTGTGGATGACTTTGTTTGGATCGGCAACGGCGTGGACAGAAGTTGGCAGGCATAAGCCAAGGAGGGCGGTCATGCAGATGATGGTCTGCATGATGAGCTGCCGGCAGGTTGTCATGACAGAACCTGCTGTCAGAGGGATGTGACGCATTGCCTGATTCCTGTTTTGTGCAAGTGTTTTTAACTGATAGCTAACTTAAAGCATTATAATTTCATGTTTAAGCATTTTTTCAAAACTTGATGAAGGTTTTCCGCAGTTTTCCCCGAGGTAAAGTGATTCCGTCCTGTGCATTGGCAATCGGCAATTTCGATGGCGTGCACCGGGGGCATCGTGCCTTGCTGGATCAGGTGAAGGCTGCCGCTGACAGGCTGGGTGTTGTGCCTGCGGTGTTGACGTTCAATCCCCATCCCCGGCAGTTCTTTGCAAAGCGGGCAGGGGTGCTTTCGGATACGCCGATCACCATCACGCCGTTCCGGGACAAGATGCAGGCCATGGCGGATGCCGGTGTTGAGCGGGTTTATATCGCCCGCTTTGATGATGCGGTTGCCTCGCTGACGGCAGAGGATTTCATCCGGCAGGTGCTTTGCCGGTCTTTGAACATCCGGTGGATCATTGTCGGTGAGCATTTCCGTTTTGGCGCAGGACGTCAGGGAACCACAGACCTGTTGGAAGCGGCTGGCAGACAGCTGGGGTTTGAGACGGTTGTCCTCCCATCTGTCATGAGTCAGGATGTCCGGGTGTCTTCATCTGAGGTCCGTCAGGCGTTGAGCCAGAGTGATTTTGACCGGGTTGCAGCCTTGCTGGGGCGCCCTTATATGCTGTCTGGCCATGTTGTCCAGGGCAACCGGCTGGGGCGTCAGTTGGGATTTCCAACAGCCAATCTGCCGGTCAGACAGGATAATCCAGTGCTGTCTGGCGTTTTTGTGACCCGGGTCCACGGCCTGGCTGGGCAGCCGATGCCTGCTGTATCCATGGTGGGTACCCGCCCGACCGTCGTGGAAAACGGACGGACATTGCTGGAGACCCATCTGCTGGATTACAGTGGAAATTGTTACGGTTCACTGATTAAGGTCGAATTTTTGAAAAAATTGCGGGATAATCAAAGATTTCCCGGTCTTGATGCCTTGAAGGGGGCGATTAGGCTGGATGTCGATGCGGCAAGACGGTATTTCCAGATGTTGGGGACGTCTGCTGATATCGCCTGAATAAACAGTTAAATCCGACAGGGTCGAGAACTGTCGTTTAATCATTCAATTTGAGCGTAAGTAAATATGGCGAACAAACCATCTGAACAGGCTGGCAAGAAGAAAAAACAGGACAAGGTGAAACTGCCTCCTGAATATGCAGTCAATATGCCGGACACTCCATTCCCTATGCGGGGCAACCTGGCAAAACGGGAACCGGAATGGGTCAAGGAATGGCAGGACAAGAAAATCTATCACCGCATCCGCAAGGCTGCCAAGGGACGTCCTCAGTTTATCCTGCATGATGGTCCTCCATATGCCAACGGTGATATCCATATCGGCCATGCTGTGAACAAGATCCTGAAGGATATTGTGCTGAAGTCCAAGGGACTGGCTGGTTTCGATGCGCCATATATCCCAGGCTGGGACTGCCATGGTATGCCGATTGAAATCCAGATTGAAAAACAGTTCGGCAAGGGACTGCCTGCTCTGGAAGTCCAGGCGAAGGCACGTGTCTACGCCCGCGAACAGGTTGAACGTCAGAAAAAGGATTTCATCCGTCTGGGCGTGCTGGCAGATTGGGACAATCCATACCTGACCATGAACCATCAGAACGAAGCCGCGGAAATCCGTGCGCTGGCAGGTCTGCTGGAAAACGGCTATGTGTTCCGTGGTCTGAAACCTGTCAACTGGTGTTTTGACTGCCGTTCCGCACTGGCTGAAGCTGAGGTTGAATATCAGGACCGCCGTGACCCAGAAATCGATGTCGGTTTCCCTTTCGCTGAACCAGAAAAAGTCGCCAAGGCCTTCGGTCTTGAAAAACTGCCTACCGATAAAGGCTATATCGTCATCTGGACAACGACGCCTTGGACGATTCCTGCGAACCAGGCATTGAACCTGCATCCAGAATTTGTCTATGCGCTGGTTGAAACTGAAAAAGGTCTGTTGATTGTTGCAGAGGAACGTGCCAATCTGCCGGCAAAAGAAGCTGGCAAGACAGTGCTTCAGGACCGTTATGGTCTGGAAAAATGGCAGGTGCTTGCAACGACCGTTGGCAAGCATCTTGAAAACATCCGTTTCTGGCATCCATTGTCTGAAGCGCATGAAGGCTTCAAGCGGACCTCTCCTGCTTATATGGCGGAATATGTCACGCTGGATACCGGTACCGGTATCGTCCATTCCGCACCAGCTTATGGTGTCGATGACTTCCTGTCCTGCAAATCTTATGGCATGAAGGATGATGAGATCCTGAATCCAGTCATGGGGGATGGCCATTATGTTTCCACCCTGCCGCTGTTCGGTGGCAAGATGATCTGGGATGCCGGCCGCGAAATCTGTGATGCGATGGAATCGGTTGGCACACTGTTCAATGTGAACATGATGACCCACAGTTATATGCACTGCTGGCGTCATAAGACCCCAATTGTCTACCGTGCAACCTCCCAGTGGTTTGCCGGCATGGATATCAAGCCACGCAAAGGTGGTCTGACCCTGCGTGAAGCTGCATTGAAAGGGGTTGACCAGACCCGCTTCTTCCCAGACTGGGGCCGTGCCCGTCTGCAGGCGATGATTGAGAACCGTCCTGACTGGACACTGTCCCGCCAGCGTCAGTGGGGTGTTCCAATGGCATTCTTTGTCCACAAGGAAACCGGGGAACTCCATCCACGTACACCGGAACTGCTCGAAGAAATCGCGAAGCGTGTTGAAAAAGAAGGCATCGAGGCCTGGCAGCATATTGAACCGAAAGACCTGCTGGGTGATGAAGCATCCATGTATGAAAAGAACCGTGACACATTGGATGTCTGGTTCGATTCCGGTGCCACCCATCGTACTGTCCTGCGGACTTCCCATCAGGATGTCCTGAACTGGCCTGCTGACCTGTATCTGGAAGGTTCTGACCAGCATCGCGGCTGGTTCCATTCTTCCCTGCTGACCGGCTGTATGCTGGATGGTCAGGCCCCATACAAGATGCTGCTGACCCACGGTTTCGTGGTGGACGGTGAAGGCAAGAAGATGTCCAAGTCCCTGGGCAATGTTGTCGCGCCACAGAAGGTCTTTGATTCCCTGGGGGCAGATATCCTGCGTCTCTGGGTTGCTGCGACGGACTATTCCGGTGAACTGTGCATTTCTGAAGAAATCCTGAAACGTGTCACCGAATCTTACCGCCGTATCCGTAATACGCTGCGTTTCCTGCTGTCCAACACCGCCGACTTTGATATCAAGAAAGATGCAGTGCCATTGGATGAACTGCTGGAAATCGACCGTTATGCGATTGCTTCCATGAAGGCGCTGCAGACAGAACTGATGGCGCATTACGAAAAATTCGAGTTCCATCCTGTTGTCGCCAAACTGCAGACATACTGTTCTGAAGAACTGGGCAGCCTGTATCTGGATATCCTGAAAGACCGTCTGTATACCTCTGGTACAGTTTCCAAGGCACGCCGTTCCGCACAGACCGCATTGTGGCATATCACCCATGCACTGCTGCGTCTGATGGCGCCAATCCTGTCCTTCACGTCTGAAGAAGCATGGAAAGCGTTTGCTTCCGCAGAAGAACTGGCGGCCAGTGATGAAACCATCTTTACCCTGACAGCGTATGAACTGCCTGAAATCGTGGATGGTGATGCATTGCTGGCGAAATATGAAAGCCTGAAGGCTGTCCGTGCCGATGTCATGAAACAGCTGGAAGAAGTCCGTATCGACGGTAAAATCGGTTCTTCCCTGCAGGCGGAAATCGAGATCCGTGCATCCGGTGACAAGTACCGTCTGCTGAGCAGCCTGGGCGATGATCTGAAGTTCCTGATGATCACTTCCCGTGCAGCAGTGGTTGAGGTGGCTGATGAAGCGTCGGAAGCGATTGTGGTCAAACCTTCTGAAAACCGTAAATGCGAACGTTGCTGGCATTACCGCAGTGATGTCGGCAGTGATCCTAAGCATCCGCTGATCTGTCCACGTTGTGCCGCCAACCTGTTTGGTGCTGGCGAAAAACGTGATTTCGTCTGATGCCTTATTGATGACCATGGGAGGATTGATTTCCTCCCATACAGATACCTGAGACTATGGCAACCAAAGGAAGAATCTTTGCACAACAGTCAGCCCACAGTATCCATTTCATCTGGTGGATTGTGGTGGCGGCGCTGGTTATTGTCATTGACCAGATCACGAAGCTCTGGGCGTTGAGCCTGATGCAGCTGGGGGACACCATCCGGGTCACCTCCTTTTTCAATCTGCATCTGCTTTTCAATGAAGGGTCAGCCTTCAGTTTTCTGGCATCCCAGACAGGATGGCAGAAGTATTTCTTTATTTTTATCGGGATTCTTGCTGCCCTGTTCATTCTTTACGAAATCCGCAAGCATCGTGAGAATACCTGGTTCTGCCTGGCGCTTTCCCTGATCCTAGGGGGCGATATCGGTAATGTGATTGACCGTCTGGCATATGGACATGTTGTCGATTTTCTGGATTTCCATTGGGGAACGGCGCATTATCCAACATTCAATATCGCAGACTGTGGTGTCTGCATCGGTGCGGTGATTTTCGTGATTCTGGAACTCCGCAAGAAAAAGAACTGATTCAATCAATTTTTAAGCATTACAGGGGGATACATGGATCTGTCTGGAAAAACCGTTCTGCTGGGACTGACAGGTGGGATTGCCTGCTATAAGGCGGCTGAATTTGCCCGTGCCATGATCCGTGAGGGCGCCGATGTGTATGTTGCGATGACTGACAGCGCCCAGCAGTTTATCACACCACTGACCATGCAGGCTCTGACAGGGCATCCGGTCTCGACCAGTTCCTGGGACAGCCGCCAGTCGAACAATATGCCTCACATCAATCTGCCCCGTCAGGCGGATGTGATTGCGATTGCTCCATGTACCGCCAATTTCATTGCGAAGCTGGCGAATGGCATCTGTGATGACCTGCTGTCAACCTTGTGTCACGCACGTCCTGCGACAACCCCTCTGCTGGTGGCGCCGGCAATGAATGTCGAGATGTGGGAAAAACCTGCGACACAGCGGAATATCCGGCAGCTGGCGCTTGACGGGATCGGGATCATGGGACCTGCTTCCGGCTATCAGGCTTGCGGAGAGGTTGGTAAAGGCCGGATGCTGGAACCTGACCAGCTGGTTCAGGAAGTGATTGCAGCCCTCCAGCCCAAGAAACTGGCAGGGAAACGGTTGCTGCTGACAGCCGGTCCAACTTATGAACCGATTGATCCGGTCCGGGGAATCACCAACCGTTCTTCCGGCAAGATGGGCTATTCGATTGCCCGTGCGGCATGGGAAGCAGGGGCTGAAGTCACCTTGATTTCCGGTCCGACCGCATTGCCGGCACCTTATGGCGTCAAGCGGATTGATGTCGTGGATGCCCGTCAGATGCTGGCGGCGGTTGAGGACAATCTTGCCGGTCAGGATGTTTTCATTTCTGTGGCGGCAGTGGCGGACTGGCGTGTCAAGAATGCCAGTGACCAGAAAATCAAGAAAGTGGCAGGTGCAGCCGTCCCAACACTGGATTTCACTGAAAATCCAGATATCCTGGCGACGATTGCGAAACGTCCGGATGCGCCTTACTGTGTGGGCTTTGCGGCAGAGACAGAAAATCTCCGGGAATATGCCGAAGCGAAGCGCCGCAAGAAAGGGGTGCCTCTGCTCGTCGGGAACATTGGACACGAAACCTTTGGTAGGGATGACAATACCCTGATCCTGTTCGATGACAACGGGGCGGTGGAACTGCCTCATGACACCAAACAGAACCTGGCCCGTAAACTGGTCGACCAGTTGGCGGAACGCCTGAAATAAGCCGGTGGGAATTGATGAAAACGGTTGACCTAAAAATTCTTGATGAGAGAATGAGAGAACGCCTGCCTGCCTATGCGACGGTGGGCAGTGCGGGACTGGATCTGTGTGCCTGTATTGATGTGCCATTGGAACTGCAGCCA
This sequence comes from Anaerovoracaceae bacterium, assembly GCA_963651715.1. GTDB lineage: Bacteria > Pseudomonadota > Gammaproteobacteria > Burkholderiales > Burkholderiaceae_D > Oxalobacter. The sequence goes on along the minus strand of CAVJQJ010000178.1, from coordinate 5,167 downwards.
GGGCAGACGGAACTGGTGCCGACAGGGCTTGCCATCCATATCAAGGATCCTGGCTATGCGGCGATGATTCTTCCCCGCAGTGGTCTGGGACATCGCCATGGGATTGTATTGGGCAATCTGGTCGGGCTGATTGATTCAGACTATCAGGGGCAGCTGATGGTTTCTGTCTGGAACCGTGGTGATAAGACCTTTGTATTGAATCCGATGGACCGTATGGCACAGCTGGTCATCGTACCGGTGGTGCAGGTCGGGTTCAACGTTGTTGATGAATTCGTCCAGTCTGACCGTGGTGACGGTGGCTTCGGCAGTACTGGAAAATAATCGTTTTGAAAGTAGTAAGAATATGATGAATTGCCTGAAATCACTCAGGAAAGCAGCCCGTGCTGTTGCGATGCCGGTTTTGGCATGTGCGGCAGCGGTCCTGTTGACTTCCTGCGCAACGGAAAGTGCTTGGGATGACAGTGCCATTACCCTTGAGCAGGATGGCCCTGCACGTCTGAAACAGTTGGTTGAGATGCAGGACCGGCTTGAGGATGTCAGCGGAAAACTGCTGATCCGCAATACAGACCTGTGCCAGAATCAGCTGCGCAATATCCTGGGGTTCAGTGTGGCGAACAAATATACCTACTCGTCTGCCTGGGCAAGTATGGCGGAAAGCACCTTGGGACTGGGCAACCGCCTGCAGGTGATGAATGTCGTACCGGGTACCGGTGCTGAACGGGCCGGCCTCAAACGGGGCGATGTACTGGTCAGTATCGATGGTGCTGCCGCACCACAGGGCAGCAATGCGGAACAGGAAGCCGTCCAGATGCTGTCTTCCGCAGTTTCCCAAGGCCGAGCGGTTGCTGTGACGGTTTCCCGGGGTGGCAGCCAGAGAACATTGACGATTCCAGTCACAGTCGCCTGCGGTTTCCACGTTGAACTGGGACAGAGTCCTAATGTGACCGCATTCTCTGATGGGAACCGGATCATGATTACCCAGGGGATGATGATTTACGCAAAATCCGATGAATCTCTGGCGTATGTGATTGCCAAGGAAATGGCGCATACGGTGCTGGATCATCCAAAGCTGGTCAAGAATACCGCCAAGGCGAAGACACTGATCGACAAACTGATCCAGACGCTTGCGAAATCGACTGATACCACCGGTCTGAGACCAATGTCCCGGAAATTTGATATCGATTCCGATTCCCTGAGTCTGGCCATGCTGATGCGTGGTGGTTATGGCATTGATGGGACAACCCGTTTCTGGCGGAATCTGGCATACCATTATCCTGCCACCCGCAAGAAACACTATACCTCCCTGCATCCGGAAACAACTTCACGTGTCAGTGTCATGCCACAGTCCATTACCCGGATCAAGGCGATTGAAAGACGCCGTAAGGCACTGCCTTCAACCCGTTGACCGGTGGGTGGCGATAACCTGATGATAAACCGGCGCCAGTCTTGTCCGACTGGTTGCCGGTTTTGTTGACTGTATAAACGGAACTTATTACATGGATTCACCTCTTGTCCTGTCATTGATTGGGATTTTCTGTATCGGTGCAATCAGCATTCCAATCGCGGCACTGCTGTCGTTTTCGTTTCTGGCGAAGATGATTGAGCTCATGATCAGCCTGTCGGTTGGCATGATGCTGTCGACATCCCTGCTTCACGCTTTGCCAGAGGCTGCGGAAATGCTGGAGGATGCCGATGTCCTTTTTGCGACACTGCTGATTGGCCTGCTGGCGTTTTTCCTGCTGGAAAAGCTCGCCATCATGCGCCATTCACACCATCATGAGGATGATGGCCATCATCATGAGCATGGCTATGACCGCCATGAGGCGGGTGTCTCAGGCTGGATGATCCTGATTGGCCATGGCTTCCATAGTTTCACCGATGGTATCCTGATCTCAGCGGCGTTCCTGACATCCCCTTATCTGGGGTTGATCACCTGTCTGGCGATTCTTGCCCATGAGATACCGAATCAGGTCGGCGATTTCATTGTGATGCTGAATGCCGGTTTTGCCAGATTCCGTGCGCTTACCTACAGTATCTTCAATACGGTCAGTGCGGCCGTGGCGGCTGTCATCGGGTATCACATGCTGGAAAGCTCGCATGCGCTGATTCCCTATGTGCTGACGCTGGCTTCAGCCGGGTTCATCTATATTGCCCTGAGTGACCTGATGCCCCAGATGCAGCGTCGTACCAAGATTATGGAAACGATTCCCCAGATCATCCTGGTGGCCGTCGGCATCGGCATCATTTTCATGCTGACCCATGTCCTGCACCATGCGCATTGAAATGGGTAAAAAATGTTGAAAAAACAGACACAAATGATGTTTTTGATTGACGTTGATTTGTGTTGAAAGCTATAATTCCCATCTTCCCGTGCGTTCAGGAAAACACAATAGAAGGCTGTGTCCGCCGTTAAATCAGTGGAACCACCCATTTGAACGCTTTTTTACTTTTAGGAATTTCTATGAAAACCTTTTCCGCTAAGGCTAGCGAAGTCCAGCGTAACTGGTTTGTGATCGACGCTGCCGATAAGGTACTCGGACGTGTTGCCAGCGAAGTAGCACTCCGTCTGCGTGGTAAGCACAAACCTGAATATACCCCTCATGTTGACACCGGTGACTTCATCATCGTCATCAACGCAGCTAAACTGCGTGTGACCGGTGCAAAGAACACTGACAAGAAATACTATCGTCACAGTGGTTATCCAGGTGGTATCTATGAAACCACCTTTGAAAAAATCCAGCAGCGTTTCCCAGGCCGTGCACTGGAAAAAGCCGTTAAAGGTATGCTGCCAAAGGGCCCACTGGGTTATGCGATGATCAAGAAGCTGAAAGTCTATGCTGATGGTTCCCATCCACATAGCGCACAGCAGCCACAGCCACTGGAAATCTAAGGAACGAACATGATCGGTAACTATAATTACGGAACCGGCCGCCGCAAAAGCGCTGTAGCTCGTGTTTTCATCAAAGTAGGTTCTGGCAATATCGTTGTTAACGGTAAACCAGCAAACGAATATTTCTCCCGTGAAACCGGTCTGATGGTTATCCGTCAGCCACTGGAACTCACCGACAATGTTGAACGTTTCGACATCATGGTCAACGTTACTGGCGGTGGTGAATCCGGCCAGGCAGGTGCAGTCCGTCACGGTATTACCCGTGCCCTGATCGACTATGATGCAGGTCTGAAGCCAGTTCTGTCCAAAGCAGGTCTGGTTACCCGTGATGCACGTGAAGTTGAACGTAAGAAAGTCGGTCTGCGTAAAGCACGCCGTGCAAAACAGTTCTCCAAACGTTGATATATCTGCAGATTCCGGATCTGCGTTATTTCAAATGCATACAGAAAGCTGTCTGGCTCCGGTCAGACGGCTTTTTTTCTCATTGGTTATGCGGAACAGATGCTTGGGTATGATGATGTTCCTGCCCGTTGTTCCATTTGTCTGTGTGAGGTCACAGTATGATTAAAGTCGGTATTGTTGGTGGCTCTGGATATACTGGGGTTGAGCTGCTCCGTCTGCTTTCCCGCCATCCTGAAGTTCAGATCAGTGCTATTACTTCCCGTGGTGATGCGGGTACCCGTGTGGATGAGATGTTCCCCTCCCTTCGTGGTATCGTCGATCTGTCTTTTACAGCACCGAGTGATTCCAATCTGACAGAATGCGATGTCGTGTTCTTTGCGACGCCGCATGGTGTTGCGATGTCGCACGCCAAAGCCCTGCTGGATGCCGGTGTGCGGATTATTGATCTGGCGGCGGACTTCCGGTTGAAAGATACCGCTGAATTCGAGAAATGGTACAAGCTGCCACATAGCTGTCCTGATATTCTTGCGGAAGCGGTTTATGGTCTGGCGGAAATCAACCGTGATGCGATCCGAAAAGCCCGTGTGATTGGTCTGCCTGGCTGTTATCCAACTTCAGTTCAGCTTGGGTATGCGCCACTGCTCAGCCAGGGCAAGGCGCTTGTCAATGAATCTGCGTTGATCGCTGACTGCAAGTCGGGTGTTTCCGGCGCGGGACGAAAGGCGGCTGTTGGCTCCCTGTTTGCGGAGTCTTCCGATAATTTCCACGCCTATGGTGTGAAAGGCCATCGTCATCTGCCTGAGATTGTCCAGGGACTGAAGGCGATTACCGGTAATACCCGCGATATCGGCCTGACTTTTGTGCCTCATCTGACTCCAATGATCCGTGGCATCCATTCCACCCTCTATGCGATGATTGCACCGGGGTGTGAAAACATCGATTTCCAGAAGATGTATGAGGATTTCTACAAGGATGATCCGTTTGTT
>CAVJQJ010000178.1:0-794 GCA_963651715.1 Anaerovoracaceae bacterium | reverse complement strand
TGTTGATGTGATGCCAGCGGGGTCTCATCCTGAAACCCGTAGCGTCCGTTCTTCAAACTATGTCCGTATCGCGGTGCATCGTCCAATGGGTGGCAATACGCTGGTTATCCTTGTTGTTGAGGACAATCTGGTCAAAGGCGCCGCTGGGCAGGGAGTCCAGTGTATGAACCTGATGTTCGGTTTTGAAGAAACGACAGGTCTCAGGATTGTGCCGGTTCTGCCGTAAGCAGGAAATTGGCAATCAGCCTATAATGCAGACAGTTGTTTATGGGAGTATCTGCTATGAGCGAAGATAAAAAAGAAGAACAGGTGGCAGCACCTGCAGAGGAATTGGATTACAAGAACCCGATCAGTATGAGTGACAACGCGGTTGCCAAGATTCGGGAACTGCTTGAGGAGGAGGGGAATCCCAATCTGATGCTGCGTGTTTTTGTACAGGGGGGCGGCTGCGCCGGTTTCCAGTATGGATTCAGCTTTGATGAAAAGATCGCCGATGATGATACGGTCGTGGAAAAAGACGGTATCCGGATGCTGATCGATGGCATCAGCTATCAGTACCTTGTCGGTGCCAAGGTGGATTACAAGGATGATCTGGAAGGTGCTCAGTTCACCATCAAGAATCCAAACGCCACGACAACCTGTGGCTGTGGTTCTTCATTCTCGGTCTGATTTCTGCCTGTCCGGTATTGAGAAGGGGAAAACGGTAAAACCGTTTTCCCTTTTTGTCATAAGAAAACCCCCAGCTAAGCTGGGGGTTCCAAAAAGCTTACAGCTATGGTGAGAAAACACCTTCA
>CAVJQJ010000177.1:3891-19614 GCA_963651715.1 Anaerovoracaceae bacterium | reverse complement strand
ATTTTCTCCTAAATTATCAGATTTTGAATTTCCACAGAATCCGTTACAGTCTCTTTCTCTTTTTTCTTATCTGGAGAGAATTTACTTCCCTTTGAATACAGGCTTCAGATGGGCTTTGAAAGCCTCGCAGCCATCGTGATAGTCCTCGGTGTCATAACACGCATAACAGACACTGCGGTCAGTTTCAGTCAACGTTTTTCCTGTCATCAGGTTACGGATGAAAGTCTTATGCCATCGTGCCGATAAAGGTGCGCCTGTCACAATATCCGCCACTGTTTTCTGAACGGTTTCCTCTAAGGCATCATCCTCGACAACCTGTGTGACCAGATGCCGTTCATGGGCTTCTTCCGCATTGTAAATCCGTCCTGTCAGCAGCATTTCAAGCAGGGTATTCTTGTGGGTGATTCCCAGTATTGGCGACAGTTCTTCATAAGCCATCACCAGCCCAAGGTTTTTGATAGGAATCCCAAATCTGGAGGATTTTCCGCAGATCCGCAGGTCACACAAGGCAGCGATATCCAATCCCCCTCCAACACAGATACCCTGTATCTGGGCAATGAGTGGAATAGGGCATTCCTGCAGGGCGGAAAAGGCATCGTGCATAATCTTGCCGTACGTTTTTCCCTGTTCTGCCGTATACCGGATGTCTTCAAACTCGAAAATATCGCAGCCCGGGGAGAAAGCCTTTCCTCCTGTCCCTTTCAGTACGATACAGCGGAGCTGATTGTCTGCTGACAGCAGGGAGACAATATCATGCAACCGTTGCCACATATCCGCAGACATTGCGTTGAGGCGGTCTGGGCGGTTCAGGACAATCTCTGCCGTCTGTCCATGATGACGGTAAAAAAGCGGCGCACCGCTGTCATCCAAAGGTGCGCCGTTAGAGGTGTGAATCATTGCTGAAACATCCTTGAATCAACCGGTATTACGCATGCCGGCGGAAATGCCATTGATGGTCAGATGGATACCGCGGGTTGCGCGGGCATCCATGTTTTCTGGATTGCCTGCAGGATTGCGGTGACGTTTAATCAGTTCAACCTGCAGATGGTTTAATGGGTCGATATAAGCCAGACGGTCTTTCAATGCACGTGCCAGAGCTGGGTTGTTGACCAGACGGGCTCTTTCATTCGTAATGATCTCGAAGCTGTTCAGCGTGCGTTTATGTTCTTCACAGATGGCAGAGAATACGGTTTCACGCAGGTTTGCATCCTTGACCAGTTCAGAGTAGCTGTAGGCAATGGTCAGGTCGGTCTTTGCCAGCACCATATCCATGTTGGAAAGGGTGGATTCAAAGAACGGCCATTCTGCATACATTTCCTTGAGCAGGGCAATCTTGCGTTCTTTTTCTGCTGGATCTTCTTCATCAATCCACTGGGTGATTGCCGAGCCGAAACCATACCAGCCTGGAAGCAGGACGCGGCATTGTGCCCAGGAGAAGCTCCAAGGAATCGCTCTCAGATCCTCAATCCGTCTGGACTTCTTACGGGAAGAAGGGCGGGAGCCGATATTCAGGGCGGCAATTTCAGTGATTGGCGTCGATTCAAAGAAATAGTCGGTAAACCCAGGGGTTTTATAGACCAGCTTGCAGTAAGCCTGATAAGCCAGTTCGGAGATTTCCTCAAAGGCCTTCTCAAAAGCATCCAGCTTCGCGGCATATTCTGGAGAAGTGTCTTCAGGCACCAGAGACGCCTCCAGTGTCGAGCCGACCAGCAGTTCCAGGTTGCGGTTGCCGATTTCAGGGTCTGCAAACTTGGATGCAATCATTTCGCCCTGTTCCGTCAGACGGATCTGACCGTTCACGGTACCATGTGGCTGGGCCAGGATGGCCTCGTAGGTTGGACCACCGCCACGGCCGACCGTACCACCACGGCCATGGAACAGGCGCAGGGTGATCTTCAGTTCGCGGAACAGTTTGACCAGCTGACGTTCAGCCTTGTACAGCTCCCAGTTGGAGGTGGTGTAGCCACCATCCTTGTTGGAGTCGGAATAACCCAGCATGATTTCCTGCAGGTCACCCTGACCTCGGATCATCTGGCGGACGAAAGGAATCGCCAGCACGGTTCTCATGATGGTGTCGCACTGACGCAGATCGGGAATCGTTTCAAACAGTGGAATTGGATGCAGATCCAGTTCGGCATTGTCCCAACCATAGGTGGTGCCATCTGCATCGGATTTCTTTGGATGCAGCAGACCGCCTTCACGCAGCAGGACCAGCAGTTCCAGAATGTCGGAAACCGTTTCGGTATGGGAAATAATGTAGTTGGTGATGGCACGGGCACCGTATTTTTCACGGATCTTGCGGGCAGTCCGCAGGATGCGCAGTTCAGAAGTGGTTTCTGTGGAATATTCAGCGTAAGGGGAATAGACCAGACGTGGTTTACCCAGTTCTTTAACCAACAGCTTGACTTTCTCATCCTCAGAGAGAGAAGCGTAATTTGGAACAACTTTCGCGGTTGCAAAAATCTCGGTCAGGACACGTTCATGGACGTCAGAACTCTGGCGCATATCCAGGGAAGCCAGATGGAAACCGAAGATATCGACAGCCGCTTTCAGTGCACCCAGCCGGATATTGACCACCAGTTTTCCGCAGTTCTGGGTCAGGGAATCAATCAGGACCTGCAGGTCAGCGGCAAATTCTTCAGAGGAAGAATAAGGCGCATCTTCACCGACTTCTTCGCGTGGCAGAGCTGTCATACCAAACAGGCGTGCGGTTGCTGCCAGACGGTTGTAGATATAGATCAGTGCGCGGCGGTAAGGTTCATCGACACGGTGTTCAGACTCATCGGAAGACATATCTGCCAGTGTCTGCACTTCTGGATTGACCCGGTTCAGCAATGCGGAAACAGCCAGCTCGCGGCCTAGTTCATGGACTTCATGCAGATAGAAATTCATGATGACATGGGACTGGCTTTCCAGTGCCTGAAGCATGGTGTCGGCATTGACATTCGGATTGCCATCGCGGTCACCGCCGATCCAGCAGCCCATCTGCAGATAGCGTGCTTCTGAACCAGGGGCAGGAATACCGTCCTCTTTTTCTGGATAGCGTTCTTCGATTTCTTCCTGAATGGCGTGGTACAGGGCTGGCAGTTCACGCAGGAATGTCAGTTCATAGTATGACAGCGCGTTTTCGATTTCATCGAGCACAGACAGCTTGGAATGGCGGAGCATGCGGGTCTGCCACAGCGACGCGATGTTCGCTTTCAGCAGTTCCATGTTGTTCTTGCGTTCGCGTGGTGTCAGTTTGTCATCGTGTTGTGTCAGTAGGCGGGAAATCTGGCGTTCCTTGTCTAGGGTGCTCTTACGTTGGATTTCGGTAGGGTGGGCCGTCAGCACTGGACAGATGAACGTGCGGTCCTGCAGCATCTTCTTGATTTCGGAGCCAGGGACCTTTGCTTTGTCCAGCAGGTCCAGCACATATGCCATGCTGCCCTTTGGTGGCGCATCACCGGCAATCCTGCCGTTCCGGTAAGCCAGGTTGTCGTGCTTGTCGACAGCAATGTTTGCAAGATGTGAGAAATAGGAGAATGCACGGACAACGGAAATCGCATGGTTGCGTCCCAGATATCTGAGCATGTTCTTCAGGTCATCTGATGCAACAGGATTGGGGTTGCGTCTCAGGCTGACCGCTTTGCGGCGGACCTGTTCCACCAGATTGTAGATGTCTTCACCCTCCTGTTTGCGGATCACGTCGCCGAGCAGTCTGCCCAGCAGACGGATATCGTCTCTTTCAGGAGAGTCCTCTAAGGATGATTGATGTTCTTTGGTACTCATTTTCTGCTGATCTGTCATGATGATGAAAATGCGGCGAGACAAATCTCAAGCCACTCCAATGACTGATGCTGCAAATACTACGCCATCCCAAGATGGCAAGTGCAGTCTGTGTGGTCAGGCGAGAAGGAAAAACCAATCAAAGCCCGACAAAACGCACGAACTTTCCATTATATCAAAAACCGCGTAGGATTTGGCGATAAAACGGCTGAAACGACAGGGTAATGGTTGAAGAATCAGATATAGCTGTCTCCAACCCTGAATGACAGTGCGATCAGGCCTTGATGCCCATCGCTTTCAGTTTCTTCTTGGCATTCGGATTTCCCTGTGCGGCAGCTTTCCTGAACCATTCAACAGCGGTTTTCCGGTTGGCTTTGACCCCGATGCCTTTCTCATACATCACACCGAGATTGTACTGGGCCTTGTCATACCCTTTACCTGCGGCACGGGCAAACCAGAGATAAGCCTTGGACTGGTCCTGTCCGATGATATTGCCTTTGGCATACAGGGAGCCGATTTTGTTTTCCGCCCGGTCATAGCCATGCTTGCCAGCCTTGCCATACCAGTAGACAGCCTGCTTCTGATTGGCTTCCAGGCCGAGACCCAGCTCATAGGCGAGACCCAGTGCATATTCCGCATCTGGTACCTTCTGCAGCGCGGCCTTGCGCAGCCAATAGACGGCTGTCTTGTAGTCCTGCTGCGTCCCATCGCCGTAGGCATAAAGCACGCTCAGATTGTATTCAGCATCGGGGTCCCCCTGACGGGCGGCCAGCTCATACCAATGGAAAGCGGCCTTGTAATCCTGCTTGACATTTGTGCCCTCGTAATACAGCGTTCCCAGATAATTCTGCGCTCTCGTGTAGCCATGCCCAGCTGCTTCGGTAATCAGTCGGATACCGAGTTCTGCCGAGGTCCTTACCGAAATGCCGTTCTGATACAGGATGCCCAGGGCGTATTCAGCCCGTGGATCATGCTTGTCAGCCAGTTTCTGGAACAGCCCGATCGCCTCAGTCCGCTGATTGTTCTGATACATATCAATCGCCGCATCAAAGTCATCTGCCATGACAGGGCCTGAAAAGGTGGCGGATGCCAGAAGACATGCGATTGAAAGCTTTTTCAGATGCTGGAAGAATGGACTATTCACAATGAACCCCTGAGAAAACGCAGATAACACAACTGTATTACAAAAAAGGGATGGGTGACAGACCTTGTGCAAAAACAGCCATACAGACAAGAAAAAAGGGAAACCTTTTGACAGGTTTCCCTTATCACCTAGATTCAGCTGTCAGGTATCAGGCTGACAGCAGCTGTCTCAGGACATAAGGCAGGATACCGCCATGGCGGAAGTAATCGACTTCAATCGGGGTATCAATGCGCAGCAGGACGTCGACAGTCTGGGAAGAACCATCCGTACGGTGGATGACCAGCTGGGCTGTCTGCTGAGGCTGGATGTTGTCCAGTCCTTTCAGGTCGAAGGTTTCAGTACCGTCCAGTCCCAGGGACTTGGCGCTGTCACTGTCAGTGAACTGCAGAGGCAGGACTGCCATGCCGATCAGGTTGGAGCGGTGGATACGTTCGAAGGAACGGGCGACAACTGCTTTCACACCCAGCAGCTGGGTACCTTTGGCAGCCCAGTCACGGGAAGAGCCTGTGCCGTATTCTTCGCCACCGATGACAATCGCCGGTGTATTGGATGCCTGATATTTCATGGCGGCATCGAAAATCGACATTTCTTCACCGCTTGGCTGATACAGGGTATAGCCACCTTCACGGCGGTTGCCGTTTTCCATGGCTGGCAGCATCAGGTTCTTGATACGGACATTGCCGAAAGTACCGCGCATCATCACTTCATGGTTGCCACGGCGGGAACCGAAAGAGTTGAAGTTCAGTTTGCTGATGCCGTGTCCAATCAGCCATTGGCCTGCAGGGCTTTTTTCCTGGATGGAACCTGCAGGGGAGATATGGTCGGTTGTGACGGAATCACCGAAGATTGCCAGTGGGCGGGCTCCGCTCAGATTGCCTGTTGCAGGACCGGCTTCCATCGTGAAGCCATCGAAATATGGAGGTTCTGCGATGTAGGTGGATTCTGGCCAGTCATAGACATCACCGGTCGCAAAGCCGGAAATCGCCTGCCACAGTTCGCCTGGTGCATTCTTGATGTTGCTGTAATTGGCGCGGAAGGAATCTGCATCCAGTGCCAGGGCAACCAGATCGGCGACTTCGTGGGAAGAAGGCCAGATATCCTTCAGATAGATATCCTTGCCATCCTTGCCTTTGCCCAGAGGTTCCTTGGTCAGGTCACGGGTGACATTGCCGGCGATTGCGTAGGCGACAACCAGTGGAGGAGATGCCAGGAGGTTCGCGCGGATATTCGCATGGATACGGGCTTCAAAGTTGCGGTTGCCGGACAGGACCGCAGCAGCAACGATGTCGTTCTTGGTGATGGCTTCGTTGATGGCAGGAGTCAGGTCGCCCGCATTGCCGATACAGGTTGTGCAGCCATAAGCTGCGACGCTGAAGCCCAGCTGTTCCAGATAAGGCAGCAGACCGGCTTTTTTTAGGTATTCTGTGACGATACGGGATCCAGGTGCCAGGGAAGTCTTGATGTTTGGATAAACCTTCAGACCGGCTTTAACAGCCTTCTTCGCCAACAGGCCCGCAGCCAGCAGGACAGCTGGGTTGCTGGTGTTGGTGCAGGAGGTGATGGCTGCAATCACAATATCGCCGTTCTTCAGGTCATTGCCGTCAGTGGTCTTGTAGACAGCGTTCAGGTCTTCTGGTTTCTTGTTGAAGCCGCCATCAGCGACCGGCATCGTGAACAGTTCTCCGAAACGGTTCTTCAGGTTGCCCAGTTCAATACGGTCCTGTGGACGGCGTGGACCGGCAACAGAAGAAGTGACAGTGCTCAGATCGAGGTTGACCACACGGGTGTAGTCAATCTGGCCAGCCTGAGGAATGCCATAGAAGCCCTGTGCCTTGAAGTAAGCAGCCAGTGCATTGACTTCATCATCGGTGCGGCCGGTATTCTTCATAAAGCTGATGGTTGCATCATCGACAGGGAAGAACCCGATGGTTGCGCCATATTCAGGCGCCATGTTCGAGATGGTTGCACGGTCGGTTGCGGACAGGGAAGCCGCACCTTCACCGAAGAATTCAACAAACTTGCCGACAACCTTTTCCTTACGCAGGATTTCAGTGATGGTCAGCACCAGATCGGTTGCGGTGCAGCCTTCAGGCAGTTTGCCGGTCAGGTTCATGCCGATGACATCTGGTGTCAGGAAATAGACTGGCTGTCCCAGCATGCCGGCTTCCGCTTCAATACCGCCAACGCCCCAACCGACAACACCGACACCATTGATCATGGTGGTGTGGGAGTCAGTGCCGACCAGTGTATCTGGATAATAGATTTCACCCAGTTCTGCATCCAGTTTCTTATGGACACCTCGGGCGAGGTATTCCATATTGACCTGATGGACAATACCGAAACCTGGAGGTACAACACCGAAAGTATCAAAAGCCTGCATGCCCCATTTCATGAACTGGTAACGTTCCTTGTTGCGGGAGAATTCCAGCTTCATGTTCAGGTCAACTGCATCAGGGCGTGCGAAATGGTCAATCTGGACGGAATGGTCGACAACCAGGTCGACGGGAACCAGTGGTTCAATTTTCTTTGGATTCTTGCCGGTGCGTGCTGCGACATTGCGCATGGCAGCCAGGTCGACCAGCAGAGGAACGCCGGTGAAATCCTGCAGGACAACGCGGGAAACCACAAAAGGAATCTCATTCACACGTTCTGCGGTTGGCTGCCAGTTCGCCAGCTGACGGACATGGTCTTCAGTGATTTTCAGCCCATCGCAGTTGCGCAGGACGGATTCCAGGACAATGCGGATGGAAACCGGGAGGCGGGAAACATCGATTCCCAGGGATTTGCCCAGTTCAGGGATGGAGTAATACCGTCCTTCTTTCCCTTCGGAAATCGTGAACGGTTTAAAGGTGTTTTTTACAAAATCAGACATACTGTTGTCTCCCCTATGCAGGAAACAGCTGTCAGTGTTCCCTGCGGTTTCAAAAATTAAATGACAACCTTAGATGGATGTCTTTTTGATGATCTTAGTATAGGTGCGAGCAGTTTTTTTCTGTTTATTCAGCTCGGCCTGGATTCGTCGCTGCTCTGCATTGCGGCATTCAGTCAGGACTGGACGGCTGTTCTTGAAGTCGATCAGCTGGGTCAGGTTGGCTGCGGCAATGAAGGTCAGTTTTGCATTGGTTTCAAAGCGTTCCGCATTGGTGACAGAAGTGACACGATGCATACGCTGTTTGGAGCCGGCGTGGTCGATGATGGCATAACTGCTGTCATTCGGATTGCGGTACAGGGTGAAAGATCTGCCCATTTCACACTGATATCGGTCCGCATACAGACCTGCGGTGCTGTTGACGGCTGGAGCGGCAACAGTTGCCTTTTTCACAGGCGTCCTGTTTTTGATGGTTTTGACAGTTTTAGCTTTTGCTCTGACAGGAGCAGCCTGTGCTGCGCCATAAGCCATTGGCAGGACCAGGCCTGCTGCAACAAGAAGAGTTGCCAGTTTTTTTTGCATGATAATAAGCCTTGAACAAAAATGCACAGAAACTATGAGATGATAATCTTGCCGTACCAGTCACCGCAAGCATTATTGGCGCCAGAAACAATACAGGGCATCCGAATTGAATCAGATGCCCTGAAAATGTGGTGTGGAAGGACGTAGGTCAGGATAATCAGTACAGGCCTGCCTGATAACCACGTTCCTGGACAAGCGCCAGCAGGATATCGACGGTTGGCGTCGGGATGCCGGTCAGGCGGCCAAGCTCCTGGACGATTGTCACCAATGCATCGATTTCCATCGAGCGGTTCCGTTCCAGATCCTGCAGCATGGACATCTTGTGTCCAACAGCCTTTCCGGCAACATCCAAACGGCGGTCAATGAATTTTTCTGGAATGAAGACATCGAGCGCTTCAGTAACGGCTTTCGTTTCAACCATCGCAGAGCGGCAGACCTGACGCAGTGCGCCGGAAGTAATCCTGTCCAGCGTTGAATGGGTCAGTGCGCTGATCGGGTTGTAACAGACGTTGCCCCACAGCTTCAGCCAGACATTCCAGCGGATTGCATCACGGATGGGGGCATCGAAACCGGCATCCGTCAGGATCTTCTGGAGTGTTTTCACGCGTTCAGATTCTGAACCGTCAGGCTCGCCGATAATGAACCGGTTGAATTCATGGTGTTCAATCACGCCGGGAGCAGTCATTTCACAGGCCGGGTCCACGACACAGCCAATAGCCCGTTCAGGTCCAATCAAGTTCCACTGTTTTGCTTCTGGGTCGATGGATTCCAGATGACGGCCATCAAATCTGCCACCTTCCTTGTAGAAGTACCACCATGGAATCCCGTTCATTGCAGTGACCATCGCAGTATCTGGTCCCAGCAGTGGTGCGAACTGTTCGGCGGATTCCAGCGACTGATGGGCTTTCAGTGTGCAGATGACATAGTCCTGTGGTCCAAAATCGGCAGGGTTGTCGCTGGCAGGAATCTTGACATTCTTGGTCTGCCCGTTGATATGCAGCGTCAGGCCATTCTGCCTGATGGCTTCTAAATGGGCGCCTCTTGCGATTACGCTGACATCGTACCCCGCGGAGGCAATCTCAACCGCCATATAACCACCGATGGCGCCTGCACCGAAAATACAGATTTTCATCAGTTACTCTCCTGTAAGAAACAAATGTTGGAAGAATCAGTAACACTCAGTATACACAGGGCTAATTTATAGGCATAATATTTTTTATGTCTTAATAAATATGTTTTATGTATAAGTCCAATAAGTATGGATGTTCGTCAGCTACGGTATTTTTGTGCGATAGCGGAAGAAGGACAGATCAGCCGTGCGGCAAAGCGCCTGCATATCGCCCAGCCACCGTTGAGCCAGCAGCTGAAACTGCTTGAGAAAGAGCTGGGTGTCAGTCTTGTTGAGCGCAGCACCCGTCATCTGTCATTGACCGAGGCCGGCCAGCAGTTCTATCAGCGTGCAACCCAGATCATTGGTCTCATGCAGACAGCCGCGAATGAGGCACGTGATATCTGTCTCGGTCTCAGCGGTACCCTGTCGATTGGGAGTCTCCCGGCAGTTGGATCCCTTTATATGCCCGACAGGCTCCGCGATTTCCATGAATCCTTTCCTGAAATCAGTTTCCGTTGGCGTGAAGGCAATACGTACCGGATGCTTGAACTGTTGGAGAAGGATCTCGTTGAAGTCGCCATGGTGCGTCTGCCGGTCCCCATGGGCAATTACGAATCGAAACTGATTCTCACAGAACCATGGCTCATTGTGTCGTCTGCTGATGACACGCGCTGGAACAGGCGGAGGAAGCTGAGACTGCAGGAGCTGTCGGATGTTCCAGTGATTCTGATGCACCGTCAGGAGGGTATTCCCTGTCACGACATGGCAGTGAACGAGATGGAGGCGCGCGGGATAGCCGCCAACATCATCTGTGAGAGCGACAATATCTCCGCTATCCTGTCATTGGTCGAGCGGGGCGTCGGTCTTGCCATCTTGCCAGAATCAACGCTGTCGATACGGCCTAAGAAACACTTTCATACCATGACGGTATCGGACTGCAAACTCCAGTCATCGGTTGCACTCATTTGGAAAAAGAGCCGCCTGTCTAGGGCAACAGAAATCTTCATTGATATGTTCGATTGACAGCTGCGTTACAATAGCCCTGTCTTCATCACGGATTTCCATCATGCTCAGTTACCGTCACGTCTTTCATGCGGGCAATCATGCCGATGTCCTCAAGCACATTGTCCTGCAGCAGACCCTGCTGCACCTCTGCCAGAAAGAAGCGCCTTTCTTTTATATTGATACCCATGCGGGTGCTGGTGCTTATGCGTTGAACAGTGACCATGCGAAAAAAAGCGGTGAATCCCGTGACGGCATCTTCCGCCTGTTGGAGGCAGGGAATCTTCCTGAGGCTGTTCAGGATTATCTCAGGCTGATCTGGGCGATCAATCCCGGTAAGAAACTGAACCGCTATCCGGGGTCGCCATGCATAGCTGAGCTGCTTCTGCGTGAACAGGACAGGATTCGCCTGTTCGAGATGCATCCAGTGGATATCAGGGTCCTGCAGGACAATATCAAGCTCTGGGCAGGGCTGAAGACAACGCCAAAACCAGGTCGAGGCAGACGCATCATCGTTGAGCGTAAGGACGGCTTCACGTCGCTGAAATCCCTGTTGCCTCCTCCATCAAGGCGGGCAGCAGTCCTGATTGACCCATCCTATGAAGTCAAACAGGACTATCAGAGCGTCATCACTACTTTGGTCGATGCCCAGAAACGCTTCCCGACAGGCACATACATGGTCTGGTATCCGATACTCCAGCGTCTGGAATCCCGGCGCTTTGCCGACCAGCTCAAAAAGAATGCGGCGCGGGGATGGCTCAACATCACCCTGCGTATCGCCCGTCCCGTGCCAGACGGCACAGGATTCGTCGCGAGTGGGATGTTCATCATCAACCCACCATGGAAGCTCCGGGAAAAACTGGAAGAAGCCATGCCATCGCTCGTTGAGCTGCTGGGCAGAGACGATGGCGCAGGCTATGACATTGAATCAGGCTCCGTCTGAAACCGGTCCAGACAGGGGTTATTCGCTCAGGAACAGGAAGACGGTTGGCTTGCGCTGGAAATCAGGCAGTTTGCCTTGAGTCAGGCGCTGGTTCCATTCCCTGATGGTCAATGTCTCGATTGATTCATCGGGCAGGGTGATGTCCGTTGCGACACACAATCGGGTATTCGGACGGCAGGCTGCGCACAGTGCCTTCAGCAGTGTTTCATTCCGGTAAGGTGTTTCAATGAACATCTGGGTCTGATGGTCTGATTTCGAACGGTCTTCCAGTTTGCGGATCCGTCTGGTCCGCTGTTCGTTGTCTGTTGGCAGATAACCGTTGAAAGCGAAACTCTGTCCATTCAGCCCGCTTGCCATCAGTGCCAGCAGCAGGGAAGAGGGACCGACCAGCGGCCTTACGGTAATGCCTTTTTCATGGGCAAGTCTCACCAGATCGGCGCCTGGGTCGGCGACGGCAGGGGCCCCGGCCTCGGAAATCAGACCAACATCCCGTCCAGCAAGCAGCGGTTCCAGAAGGGCAGGCAATGCCGATTTTGGTGTTTTCACATTCAGCTCTGCCATTTCAATCTGCTGCAGCGGCTGTTTCAGGGGATGGACCTCGGCAACCCGTTTCAGATGGGCTCGGGCGGTTTTTGCATTTTCAACAATGAAACAATCCAGCAGGGAGGATGTGCGGATCACCATGTCAGGAACAATGCCGGGCAGGTCTCCGCCTGTCTGATTGTTTCCTAAAGTGTTGGGGATGAGATACAGTGTCCCGGTTTTCATCTTGAGGTTCCTCCAAAGAATTTCAGACCGCACTGCCTCAGCATGGTGGTCAGCGTGATCAGTGGCAGACCGGTCAATGCGGTCGGGTCATCGCTCTGGATTTTTTCCAGGATGGCGATGCCAAGGCTTTCATTCTTGGCGCTGCCGGCGCAGTCAAAAGGTTTCTCAATCATTAGATAGTCGGCAAGCTCATCGTCAGGCAGGTTTCTGAAAATAACCGTCGTGGTGACAACCTGCTGCTGGATAGCATTGTCATGGGCGCCATCCAAGACGCATAATGCGGTATGGAACAGCACCTGTTTTCCACGCATCTGTTTCAGCTGGTCCATCGCCCGTTCAAATGAACCCGGTTTCCCGATAGGTGCTCCCTCGCATTCCGCAACCTGATCTGAGCCAATAATGACTGCTCCGGGAAAATGCTGGCTCACAGCCTCGGCTTTTCTGATGGCAAGCCGTGATGCGGTCTCTTTCGGGGATTCGCCGTCAAGCGGAGATTCATCGATATCAGGACTTTCGGTCTCGAAAGGCAGTCCAAGACGGGACAGTAACTCCTTCCGATACCTGGAAGAAGAGGCAAGGACAAGGGAAGTGTTGGATTCTGGTCGCATAATCAGACTGAGATGGGTTGCAAGAGTTGATAGTGTACTAAAGCTTTGACTGATAGGAAATGTTATTGCTAGAATAACTAATTTTACGCTCTGGGTGAGCTATGCGTTCCTATCTGATTGTTCCATCTGACTTCTGCAAGGCAGGAGAAACCGTAGAGGGAAAGGCCCCTGTCGCAGAACTGGAGAGACTGGCGTCCTACTGTGCTGACGCTACGGGCGAAGTGGCATGGAAAGTGACCGGCTCCATCGATGTCTACCGGAAACCGAGGCTGCTGCTGGAGGTTTCAGGAGAAATCCGGCTGGTCTGCCAGCGTTGTCTGGATGCCATGCCATTCAGGCTGGATACCAGGACATCAGTCGTTGTCACCTTCTCTGAAGATGAGGCGGACGAGATTGAGTCAGGACTGGAAGATGACGACAGCACCGAGGTTGTCGTATCCGATGGAAAAGTCGAACTCATGGATTTGATTGAAGACGAAGCGATGCTTGCTTTGCCGCTTTCGCCACGTCACGACACATGTCCTGACAAGACAGCAGGAAGCTGGAAAGAGAAAAAGACTTCACCGTTTGCCGTACTTGGAAAACTCAAGGGTGCAAACGGCAACAAAAACTAAATGGTTCTTCATTTTGTTCTAATAGAACGGAATGGATGTGTTAGAATTTCCGAAATTTTGATTCAGGAGTAATTATGGCAGTCCCACAAAATAAAACCTCGCCTTCCAAACGTGGTATGCGTCGTTCTCATGACGGTCTGGAATCTGTTCAGCTGTCTGTTGAACCAACCACTGGTGAAAAACATCGTCGTCACCATATCAGCCCAAGCGGTTACTATCGTGGCAAGAAAGTGTTGAATACCAAAAACGAAGAATAATCATTTGGAATGCAAATGAATTCAATGGCGCAGTAGGTCTATTTGCCTGAGCGCCTTTTTTATTGCCGTTTTTTTTGCTGGACTGGGTAACGTGAGGAGGCGGAGTAAGAATCCGGTTTGAACGTGCTTAAGAACGAAACAGAAAAAGTAAGAATTTCAATTGATTGCATGGGCGGAGACCATGGTGTGGGTGTAACGGTGCCTGCATCAGTGGCTTTCCTTGGAAAGGAAAGCAATGCCCATATCATTCTTGTGGGACAGCAGTCTGTCATCGAGGCTGAACTGAAGAAGCTTGGTGCACTGGACTATCCCCGTATCACCATCAAGGATGCGCGTGACGTCGTGGCAATGGATGCGCCGTTGATGACTGCACTGCGCCGTCGCCGCTCATCCATGCATCAGGCTATCCTTGCCGTCAAGGACGGCACCGCAGATGCCTGTGTCTCTGCCGGCAATACCGGCGCACTCATGGCGGTATCCCGCTACATTCTCGACACCATTCCGGGCGTAGAGCGCCCTGCAATCTGTGGCATTATGCCAAACAAGAAAGGTCTGCCGACCTATGTCCTGGATCTTGGCGCCAATGTCGACAGCGAAGATGAGCACCTGCGTCAGTTTGCGCTGATGGGGTCAGCCCTCTTTGCCAATGTCGAAGGCGGTGCAAATCCAACGGTTGGTCTTCTCAATGTCGGAACAGAAGACATCAAGGGCAATGGTGTTGTAAAAAAAGCAGGGGAACTGCTCCATGAAGAGCATCTGAATGGTACACTCAATTTTGTTGGCAACGTCGAAGGCAACGATATCTTTGAAGGAACGTGTGATATCGTCGTCTGCGATGGCTTTACCGGTAATGTGATGCTCAAGGCGATTGAGGGGCTGGGACGCTTCTTCCGGGATGTGCTCGTCTCAGAACTCAAGAGCAGTGTCGTCAACATGCTGGGGGCATTGATTGCCCGCAAGGCGTTGAACTCTGTCCGTGAGCGATTGAACCCATCACGTTATAATGGCGCGTCCATGCTGGGGCTCAGGGGCTTGGTTTTCAAGAGCCATGGCGGGGCGGATGCCTTTGCATATGAATTTGCAATCAGGCGCGCTTATGATGCGGTCAGGGGCGATGTGCTCAATAAGATCTATGCATCTGTAGCGGATCTGATAAATAAATCAAAAGGTGCGTAGCTTTCAGGACAGACTGAGGCTGATAATGGAAAACAGGAAAATTGACAGAATGACCATCTACGGCAAAATAATCGGTACCGGCAGCTACCTGCCACCAAAATGTCTGACAAATGACGACATGGCAGCGATGCTCGCAGAAAGAGGTGTTGAAACTTCAGATGAATGGATCAGGACCCGTAGCGGTATCACCGCACGCCATTATGCGGAAGAAGGTGTTTATTCCAGTGATCTGGGGGTAGAGGCAGCGAAAAAAGCTCTCGAAATGGCGGAATGCGGGGCAGATGACATCGATATGATTATCTGCGCGACGACTACTCCGGACAACTTCGGTGGTTTTCCAAGCACAGCCTGTGTCATTCAGAGCAAGCTCGGTATCACTTCAAACTGTGCCGCGATGGATGTTTCCGCAGTCTGCTGTGGTTTCCTCTATGCGCTGACCACTGCAGACAGCTTCATCCGTGCAGGCGTCTGCAGGAAGGTCATGGTTGTCGGTGCGGAAACTTATTCCCGCATCATCGATTTTCATGACCGTACAACCTGTGTTCTCTTCGGTGATGGTGCCGGTGCCGTCATTCTCGGCGCGTCTGAAGAACCAGGTATCCTTTCCAGCGCGCTCCATGCTGATGGTCGTGGTGGCGATGTGCTCAATCTGCCTGGACGTCTAAACCAGGGGGCTATCGAAGGCAGCCCATATGTCCATATGGATGGCAAGGCCGTTTTCAAGCAGGCGGTATCCTGGATGGACCGTGTCGGTCTTGAAGCACTTGAAAAAGCGGGAATGACCACTGCGGACGTTGACTGGTTGGTTCCACATCAGGCAAACCTGCGCATCATGCAGAGTGTTTCCAAGAAACTGAGTCTACCAAACGACAAAGTCATCG